>JAIBDK010000334.1 GCA_024679435.1 Gammaproteobacteria bacterium
TATTCCGAATTGATCGGAATCGATGTGGCTCAATTACCCTGGGAGAGAGACGGCTGCGGATTGCCGGCGATTTGTATGCCAATGAAAAGTCTGGCATACGGTTGCGCACTATATGCGAACCCCGATACCGTAGGAGGAAAAAGGGCCGAAGCGATGAAAAGAGTTGCTTCTGCGGTTGCTGCAAATCCTTTTATGGTAGCAGGAACGGGAAAATGTTGTAGTGACGTGATTAATGAATCAAACGGAGCGGTATTCGCAAAAACCGGTGCCGAAGGGGTCTATATTGCGGTACTCCGTGAGCAGGGACTGGGTGTGGCGTTGAAAATTGATGATGGGGCGACTCGCGCCAGCGAAGTGGCGCTCGGTGCGATTCTGGCAAAACTCAATGCACTGGATCCGGAAGTTGAAAAGAGGCTGGAAAAACACTTTCGGCCACTAGTTAAAAACAGCCAGGGTAAAGTGACGGGCCAGATTCAGCCTTCCGCGATATGGGGATAATGCGAGCGCAATTAATTGTTGTACCCTTGATTTTCTGGCTACCGCGGTTTATGCCTTTTTTGTGTTTTGTGGTGAATATGAAAATGGAACCTGAGTTGGTGATTATATGAATGGCTCGTTTCATTGCTTACTATTGTGAGACAATTCACTGCATAATCTACGGCTTATTTAACCAGGCAAAAAATAAGATAGATACTAATGGCACTAAAGATCAGAAAAATGGTTCGCTATGTTGAAGAAACCTATATTGAAGGTGGTAAGGAGGCTGATCGTCCCTGGGTTATGGCGGGTGTTGCCGCAGTGTTTCAAAATCCCTGGGCAGGTAAAGGATTTGTAGAAGACCTGAGAACGGATATTTTGGCACTGGCGCCGCCTCTGGGTGAAAAGATGGTTCAGGCTTTGTTAGCGACTATTGGTGGAGCCAATATTGTTGAAGCCTATGGCAAGGCGGCTGTCGTCGGAGTGAATGGAGAAGTGGAACATGGTTCCGGAATGATTCATACTCTGCGTTTTGGTAATCAGTATCGGGTTGCTGTGGAAGGAAAATCATTCCTGAGTTTTACGAATAAGCGGGCAGGCGCAGGTACGGCAATTACCATACCCATGATGCACAAGGATGATGAAGGGCAGCGTTCTCATTATTTGACTTTGGAGTTTCATATTCCAGATGCGCCGGGTCCGGATGAGATTGTTATCGCTCTGGGTGCCGCCAGCAGTGGCCGGCCTCATCATCGTATCGGTAATCGGTACATGGACATGGAAGAGATGCAAGTTGATCAAACGGGCAAGACAAAAGGCTCCTGAGTAATTATCGATTTGGATCCAGCACGAACAATCAGAAATTTATAGACTAAGTATGCAGCCCCAACGTCATATCATCATATTGGCTCTTTTAGGAATGGCATGGTGTTTGCTGTCAGGGCATTACACCACGCTGCTGCTGAGTTTTGGGGTGTTCTCGTGTGTGGTTAGTGTGTGGTTGTATCATCGAGTGGTTGAGGGAAAGCTGCAGTGGATCACCCTGATTAGTCCGCTGGAGCATGTTCGCTATATTTTCTGGCTGGTGATCGAGATTTGCAAATCCAATATAGACGTCATTCGGGCTATTTTTAACCCTTCCCGAATAGAACCACAGTTTTTCGAGGTGGATACCGGCGATCTGGATGAAACAGGTAAAGTGGTATATGCCAATTCCATAACGCTGACGCCGGGCACGGTCACAACTCGTTTGCGGGGTAATAGAATTCAGGCCCACGGTCTTACTCTTGCATCCAAAGAAGTGCTTCAAGGCAATGAGATGCGAGATCGGGTGGCTCGACTCAACCCTGATTCAAATCGTGTCGATCACGAGGGAGCACCGTGATTTAATGGTTGATTCAATGAGCATCGTTTATTTAATATCACTCCTGATTCTCCTCCTGGCGCTGGTATGCTCGCTGGTGCGTGCCGGCCTCGGCCCAACCTGGTTTGATCGAATCCTGGCGGTTAACGCTTTTACCACTAAGTCGATTCTGGCAATTTCAGTGTATTTCTTTGCAACAGGACATCCTGAATATATTGATATTGCATTGCTTTATGCACTAATCAGTTACGTTGGAGCGTTAGCGTTTGTGTCTTATTTCAATCAGAACAGAGCCCCGGTTGAAGGCAAAAGCAGGGATGTTGAAAGCAGTGGGGATCGCCAATGATCGAAGTTTTGGCCGGCATCCTGTTGATTACCGGGTCTGTGGTAGTACTGATAGCGGCAGTTGGAATTATTAAATTACCGGATTTTTACTGTCGACTTCATGCGGCGGGTGTCATTGATACGATGGGCTCGTGGTTGCTGCTGGGCGGTTTGCTTTTGCTCTCTGAAAATTTGGTCAACGGTTTCAAGGTGGGAATGATTGGAGTTCTGTTGTTTTTTATAGCGCCGGTTGTTTCCCATGCCATTGCCAGAGCGGCAATTGAGTATGATTCTGATAACGCGGAAGGTAAGGACGGATAGCCTCTATGGGTCAGCTCATTAATGTTGTTATGGATATTGGCTTGCTGGCTATGCTGGTAGTATCAGCGTTGTTGATCATCCGTAACCACAGTCCACTCACTGTAACGATTCTTTCAGGCATCTATAGCCTGGTGATTTGTACCCTGTTTGTGATTATGGATGCTGTTGATGTCGCGTTTACCGAAGCCGCCGTGGGTGCCAGTATTTCAACGGTATTCATTATGGCTGTGGTCAAACCGGGCGATGAGCCGGTATTGAAAACGTCCTGGCCATCTGCCGCGTCTGTATTCCTTGGTATTGCAACCGGATTATTGCTGGTATTTGGCACTATGGACATGCCCTGGTACGGTGATCCGTCTGCGCCGATACATCATCACCTGGCCCCGCGATTTTTGGGTCAGTCCGGAGCCGAAATTGGGATACCCAACGTAGTTACTTCCGTGCTTTCCAGTTATCGGGGTTACGATACTCTGGGTGAGGTGGTGGTTGTTTTTACTGCCGGGACGGCAGTTTTGGTCCTGCTGGCCGGAGACCGTCCCGTGAAAGATAAGTCCCGAGCTGTGGTTCAGCTGGTCAGTAACAGCATTATAAAAACCATATTGATTCGAATAATTCCTTTGGTGATTTTGTTTGCGCTTTATGTCCAGTTTCACGGTGATTACGGACCAGGTGGTGGATTTCAGGCCGGCGTCATATTTGGTGCAGGGCTTATTACTCACGGGCTACTCTCCGGCTCCGGCAAGATGCTGGAAGTCATCAATGAGAAGTGGGTCACCATCGGCATGGCATCTGGAGTATTGATTTATGGTCTGGTGGGTGTCGCGGCCTTGTTGCTTGGTGGTGAGTTTCTGAATTATTCTGTTCTGGCTCAATCACCAACTAAGGGCCAGCATCTAGGTATCTTGATTATCGAGATAGGTGTGGGCGTTACCGTAGCCTTCACAATGATTTCATTGTTTGCCAGTTTTAACAGAGGCCGCCCTTAATGAGTGACGCAATGCCGGGCTTGCTTAA
>JAIBDK010000271.1 GCA_024679435.1 Gammaproteobacteria bacterium
CATTCCGGGTGTAGTCAGGATTCCTGTCCGGGTGGTGGCCTCGTCGTTCCAGCTCCTGTTGTTCGGATTTGGGAATGCGTCGTGGTGCCTGAAGATTCCAATAGTTTTTTGGACTTTTCGACAAAATCATTGTAAATACATAGTCACATCAAGGCTTCTTCAGATTTCAACCTGCCAGCCAGCAGATCAATAAAAGTTCGTATCTTTGAAGACGAATATCGGCCTTCCCGATGTATTATGTGTACAGGGGATTCCGCTGGTTCAAACGCCTCAAGGATGCGTTGTAATTCTCCGGAAGCAAGGTAAGGGGCGACTTGGTATGACAACACCCGGGTTATTCCAAAATCATTCCTGGCTGCTTCAATGGCAGCGCCATTGGTTGAAACAACCAGTCTTGGTTTAACTCGAAAGGTTTTTTGTTTTTTTGGGTTTTTGTATTGCCAGCCAATAAAATTATTTGCCGCATTGGAGGCAATGGTTGAATGATCAGACAAACCGTCAGGGGATGCCGGCTCCCCGTTATTCTTTAAGTAAATTGGCGAGGCTACACTCACCAGGCGAACAGCACCTACCTTCAGGGCACGCATACTTGAATCGGGTAGCTCACCAATTCTAATTCCTACATCAATCCCTTCATCGACCAGATTCACGACTCGATCGAGGAATAGAGCGGAAACCTGAGTCTCCGGGTAGCGATTCAGGTATTCAATGATACCTGGCATAACGTGCATTCGGCCGAACAAAACCGGTGCGGTAACTACCAGGTTTCCTCGGGGTTCAGCGTTAACTCCTGCGGCTGCTTCATCCGCGATTTCCACCTCATCGAGTATTCGGCGCACGTCTTCGAGATAGCGCAACCCTGCTTCCGTGGCGCGAACATATCGAGTTGTTCGCTCCAGCAGTTTCACCTTTAATCTTTTTTCAAGCTCAGAAACTGCACGAGTAACCACGGGCGGAGAGAGGTTCAGCCGCCGAGCAGCTCCGGAAAAACTTTGCTCTTCGGCTACCGCGGCGAAGGCTGACATGGTTGTTAAGCGATCCATGATTATTCCATAATTGACAATAGACTATTATATATTAAAGGTATTTTTCTGAAAAAAGAAATTCGCTAGATTACACCTCAGCATCAATTCCGGCATCTCGATGCCTAACTGATTAACTTATTGAGGAATCACATCATGAACAACAAAACACTTAAACTGATCATCTCCGGAGTCGCCCTGTCAGCTCTCGTTGGATTCTCGCCAGCAACAACCCAAGCAAGCGAGTCAGTATCATTGGCTACCGCGGACAATCGTATTTCGGACACACGATTTCGTACCATGTCTATACAGGGAATTGATATTGCATATCGTGAAGCGGGTGATCCATCGAATCCTGCTGTTGTGTTATTGCACGGATTCCCGACCTCGAGTCATATGTTTCGTGAACTGATCCCGCAACTGGCAGACAAATATCACATAATTGCGCCTGACTATCCAGGCTTCGGTGCGAGCGCAATGCCAGCCGTTGACAAGTTTGAATACTCCTTCGCCAATTTTGCCAATGTGGTTAACGAATTGCTTGAGGAAAAATCAATTGACAGATATGCCATGTATTTAATGGATTATGGTGCCCCTGTCGGGTATCGCTTGTTCGCAAAACATCCCGAACGAGTCAGTGGTTTTATCATCCAGAATGGCAATGCATACGACGAGGGGCTTGAGGCTTTCTGGGATCCGATTAAAGCTTACTGGGCCGATCCGAGTACAGCGAACCGCGAGCAACTGCGTGGTGCACTTCTAACCATAGAAGCCACCCAATGGCAGTGGACCCATGGTATCCCTGAAGATAAGCTGGAATTGGTCAGTCCGGATAATTGGCACCATGACCAGTATTTGCTGGAGCGCCCCGGTAACAAGGATATCCAGCTCGCCATGTTTCTGAGCTATGGCACCAATGTTGCCGAATACTCAAACTGGCAGGCACTGTTTCGTGAGCACCAGCCTCCCGCACTCATCGTCTGGGGTAAAGGTGACTACATCTTTCCTGTATCCGGTGCCCACCCGTATGAAAGCGATCTCGACACGGTAGAAAAACATATTTTGGATACCGGTCATTTTGCACTCGAAACCCATCTCGAGTTTATTAGCCAAAAAATGGATGCCTTTCTGGACAATACAGCCGGCTAATAAAATACTTCGTGCAGTCGATCCTCGGCAATCAGAGTAAATACTGAATAAATGTCGAATAAAGGTCGGCTGCACTTTGTATAGTAAGACTCACTACGTACACTTTTTCAAGATTAGATAACGAGGTAGCAGCACATGGGACATAAATTTGCAGAAATCGCTTTCACCGATTCGGTTAAAAAGGTCCAGGAAGAACAGGGCAGTCGGTCAAACTACGCGGACTGGAACCAAGGCGCGGATTATCACAGTACAGTGGGGAACGAGGAAGCTGATTTTATTGCTGAAAGGGATAGCTTTTACATGTCCAGTGTAAGTGAAACCGGCTGGCCTTATGTGCAGCATCGCGGTGGCCCGCCTGGGTTCATGCGGGTAATTGATGAAAGCACAATCGGGTTCGCTGATTACCGTGGCAATCGTCAGTACGTCAGCGCGGGAAATTTTACGAGTAACGACCGCGTGGCTCTGATTTTTGTCGACTACCCCAACCGGAGGCGATTAAAAGTGCTGGGTAACATTAGAGCTGTGGGGAACAACGAACCAGAATTATTGGAGGCCATCAAAGTTGAGGGGTACCGTGCATTGGTGGAACGTGGATTTGTTATCACAGTAAAAGCATTCGACTGGAACTGTCCTCAACATATCACACCCCGATTTACTCAATCACAAGTCGATCAGTTGATGACGCCGTTAGTCGAGGAAATGCAGGAACTCAAGCTCAAGCTGGCATTGAACGAAGACGCCGAAGAATTCAGTTTTTAATGTCATTTGTCGTATGCAGTAATTCAATATTCGGGTTCAGTCGTTATCTGTCCCCGTTTTCCCTTTTCCCGGCAACCCCGGAGCGCTAACGTACTATTGCATAAGCCGGCTGTCGCGGGTCTGCACCAGCGCGCAGGAAGCCTGGCTTTGGCTCAGCGACGATCACTTCAACCGCAGCGGCATTCCGTGTGTAGTCAGAATTCCTGTCCGGGTGGTGGCCTCGTCGTTCTAGGTCCTGTTGTAACGACTCGGGAATACGGCCTTCCAGGCTGACGTATCCCGGATAGTAATTGTACGGCGCAAAAGACGATGGGAAACTGTGTGAGGTCACACGCGGTGCGTCTATCGCATCCTGAACGTCCATGCCAAGTATATGAAGAATAACCGCTATATAATCGTTAGTTTGACGATTATTGCGTCAGCATATCAAACCTATAGAAATACGGAAAACTATTATTTTGAAAGCAGAGATGAGCTAAACTGTCTCTTAGATCAAACAGCTAAAAGTCCATGTTTATCTGGCGACGTACAGCATGGCATTATGTGTTTCCAATTTACGAGGAGTAAATATGACCCCTGATGAAAAAATTGAGTCTTTAAACCTAGTACTCCCTGATCCAATCAAATTACCATCAGGCGTTAGTATTAATTTTTCATGGGTGAAAGTGAGAGGAAGTAGAGTATTCGTATCAGGCCACATAGCGTTGAATGCCGATGGCTCAGTTTATAATGTTGTCGGGAAGGTCGGTTCTGAGGTTACTATTGATCAGGGATATGATGCAGCAAGACAAACAGGGCTATCGATATTAAGTAGCCTAAAACGCGAACTTGGTACACTCAATAACATAACTGCTTGGCTGAGAGTTTTTGGGATGATTAACACCGCACCGGGATTCGTGCAAACTCCGACGGTGATTAACGGATTCTCTGACCTGATTCTTGAGGTTTTTGGGGATGACATTGGCGATCATTGTCGTTCAGCCGTAGGCATGGCAGAACTACCTTTCGGAGCACCCGTGGAAATCGAAGCCGAAGTAGAGATAGCAACCTGACAAAACACATAACAAACGCATGCAGCCGGACGCAGTAAAGCTGCGCCGCTAATGCGAGACATTAGCTGCTCAGTGAGAGAATTTTATGCCAATAGTAAAATCTGACGAAG
>JAIBDK010000264.1 GCA_024679435.1 Gammaproteobacteria bacterium
GGATCAGATCGTGGAATTCAAAAAGAACGTCTATCGACAAGCGCTCACTCAACTGGAGCCACTTCTGGGTTCAACTTTTATTCGCTAAGCTTCCGGTCAGGAAAGTTTTACAATAGAGCCACCCAAAGTCACATTTTCAAAGATTCTTTCCCGAAAGCAATCAGGTTTTTTCCGGCTCATAGATAACGACCTTGTCCAGCCGGTCATTCAGAAAGTGGAAATCGACTCCTATATCTCGATATTCGGCACGATTATGTTTAACCCTGGCACCCTCGACACCATAGAGACGACCTATGAGTTCCGGAGGCATCCCAAATCTGGCACCGCGGGTCGTTCGAAACAATGCGGCTCCTGATCCTTTGATAGATATTGTTTTGACCCTTTCCTGACCGGTAAATACCACGTATAAGTTAGGATCAGGCTGGTACATAAATTCGATACTGCCGAAGATTCCGGTTTTACGTTTTTTAACAGGCTCGCCCCATATGTTAAGAATCGACGTCATGGGGTCACCAATCTCACCATTTATAAAACCGACCCCCGCTGCCCCTACCTTTTCATTGGCCAGATAATAGATTATTTGCTCAGGCGATAACGACTTAATATCAACGGGGTCTCCGGAAGGGTTATCTGGTATTTCAGGAATCTGTTGCTGGATAGTCTGTGCGGTCACCGGCAATCCCCACATCAGCAAAGCACTAGCGAGCAACCCCGCTAAAATACCCCGCCCTGCACGACAGTTTTTACAATGTTGACTATTCAAAGCTCACCCCCCGAGACGATTGTTTCAAGACGATAACTACTCCCCGGCCACAGTCAGATTATCTATCATAATCGATCCGCAACGAATATTTCTTTTTTTGTCGATATCATTTCCCACTGCAGAAATTTTTTGAAACATATCAATCAGATTGCCCGCAATAGTGAATTCCTGAACGGGTCGGATAATCTCGCCTTTTTCGACGTAAAACCCAAATGCTCCTCTGGAATAATCGCCCGTGACATTGTTAACTCCAAACCCAATCAGTTCGGTAATGACAATGCCCTTATTCAGAGAACCGATCATTTCTTCAAGGCCACCGTCAATCGTGCTGTCCAAACATAGATTATGAACTCCGCCAGCATTTCCGGTAGTTACGAGACCCAGTTTTCTCGCCGAATAGCTGCTTAAAAGATACTGCTGAAGAACACCGTCTTCGACAATGCGATTCTCTCGAGTCGCCACACCTTCTGCATCAAAGGCGGCACTCCCCGATGCGCCTTTTAAAAAAGGTTGTTCGTAAATATTAATATTTTCAGGAAAAATCTGCTCACCTTTTTTATCGAGCAGAAAACTCGCTTTTCGATAAAGACTTGAACCGCTGATCGCTGAGTTTAGATGAGATATCAGACTACTCGAAACTGAAGGTTCAAATATAACCGGATACTCGCCGGTTTTAATTTTTCCTGCGCCCAGTCGTCGAACCGTTCTTTTAGCAGTTTGCAGACCAATATTTTCAGGCGTATCCAGATCCTGAGATTTACGTTTGCTGTCATACCAGTAGTCGCGTTGCATGTTTTCCGCTTCACCCGCAATCACGGAACAACTGATGCTATGTCGGCTCCCCTGAGAAAACCCTGTAAAGCCGTGAGAATTGACGTAAAGGTCAATTCCATCGTGGCTGGATACGGTCGCACCCTCAGTATTACTGATTCGGGCATCTGTATCCAGAGCCGCAGCCTCACATCTCCCGGCCAATTCTATCGCCCCGTCCATGGTAACTGACCACGGATGATACAGATCAAGATCGGGAAATTGCATCGCCATAAGTTCAGGATCAGCAAGTCCGTTAAATGGGTCTTCTTCGGTATAGCGCGCGATATTACAGGCAGATTTGACACTTGCACGAATCGCCGACTCAGAAAAATCAGTGGACGATGCGTTACCACTTTTATGGCCGAAGAAAACCGTTATGCCAATACTTTTGTCACGATTATGTTCCACGGTTTCAATCTCACCTTTCCGCACAGTGACAGACATGCCCTGCCCCTGACCGATGGAAACTTCAGCCATGGTCGCACCCTGCCTGGCGGCATCTTCGAGGGCGACATTGGCCGCCGCCAGCAGACTTTTTTCCATGCCTTCTACAGAATCAATGCTCGCAATATCCATTAGACTGACACCCCACCTACCGTTAAACCGTCAATTCTCATAGTAGGTTGACCCACCCCAACCGGCACACTCTGGCCCTCCTTTCCGCAAACGCCCACACCGGAATCCAGAGCCAGGTCATTGCCCACCATAGAGACCCGGGTTAGCACTTCAGGGCCATTTCCAATTAATGTTGCTCCTTTAACCGGATAGGTTTTTTTGCCATTTTCAATCATATAGGCTTCAGACGCACTGAAAACAAACTTACCGGAAGTGATATCAACCTGACCGCCACCAAAATTAACGGCATAGATTCCCTTGTCCACACTGGCGATAATTTCCTCGGGGTCATGTTCACCACTATGCATGTATGTATTGGTCATCCTTGGCATAGGCAGATGTGCATAGGATTCGCGACGACCATTTCCGGTCGGATCCATTCCCATCAGCCTGGCATTTTGCTGATCCTGCATATATCCGGTGAGTACTCCGTTTTCGATAAGAACCGTATTTTGACTCTGCATACCCTCATCATCAATGGAGAGCGAGCCACGTCGATTAACAATAGTACCGTCATCAACGACAGTGCAAAGATCAGAAGCTACCTTCTCACCGATCCGGCCACTGAATGCTGACGTACCTTTGCTGTTGAAATCACCTTCCAGTCCATGACCAATTGCCTCATGCAACAAAATACCCGGCCATCCGGACCCGAGTACCACAGTCATTTCACCAGCCGGCGCTTCTCGGGATTCGAGATTCACCAACGCTTGTCTAACGGCCTCTTCGGCATACTCAGAAGCTTTATTTCCCTCGGTAAAGTACTGGTAACTATACCTGCCACCGCCCCCTGATGATCCCTGTTCCCGGCGTCCATCATGATCAACAATGACACTAACATTCATCCGTACCAGCGGCCTGATATCAGCGGCCAGCAGCCCATCAGAGCGCGCAACCATGACAATATCCTGGACCCCGGACAGGCTGACCATTACCTGGGTAATTCTGGAATCTATATTTCGGGCCAACTGCTCGACTTCTTTCAATAAAGCCACCTTTTCGGCATCCGCCATAGAATCCAGCGGGTCGGCCGGCTGGTACAATTTTGGAACTTCAATACCCTGCCCCGCAATCTGGATTCCGGCCTGGCTAATTCCCTGCCCGGCAATTGCCTTCGCCGCATCTGCGGCATTTTCCAGAGCCGGTAACAGTATTTCATCTGAATAGGCAAATCCCGTTTTCTCTCCGCTGACCGCGCGCACTCCCACACCCTGATCTATGC
The DNA here is from genome assembly GCA_024679435.1 of Gammaproteobacteria bacterium. Taxonomy (GTDB): domain Bacteria; phylum Pseudomonadota; class Gammaproteobacteria; order Arenicellales; family Poriferihabitantaceae; genus JAIBDK01. Next base: position 3,414 of record JAIBDK010000264.1, read on the forward strand.
CAAAGCTGCCTGATTTAACGGTTCCCTCATCCAGAGACCACGACTCATGTCGAGAGTACTGGAAATACAAATCAGCATAATCTATTTGCGGACTCATCAGACGATCCAGGGTTTTTGAAAGATGTCCATTATCCAGGCCGGTGGGCTCAAGAAGCAGACGGGTTGCGGTATCAATCGGTTGTGACATTACTATCTCGGGTTATTACTAAAGGAAACTAAAAAAATTAGAAAAGATCGTTGCGTATATGCTCAAGGGAAGGCAGTTGAGATCGAATAGACTCAAGCTTTTGCAAATCAACATCAGCAGATACGACTCCCCATCCAGACTCAAGTTCAGACAAGACCTTTCCCCATGGGTCGATAATAACAGTATGTCCCCAGGTTTTGCGCTTGCCGTTATGAATTCCAAACTGCGCCGGAGCAATCACATAACAGCAGTTTTCTATTGCCCGGGCTCTGAGTAATGGCAACCAGTGATCTTTGCCAGTCGTTGCGGAAAAAGCTGAAGGAACAATTAGAATCTGCGCACCCAGCGAAACAAGCTTTCGATACAACTCAGGAAAGCGAAGGTCATAGCAAATAGTGAGTCCGACCTGACCGACCACGGTATCAACAATCTCAATTCTGTCTCCCGCTTCAGTATATGAAGACTCACGGTAGACCTCACCCGTGGGTAGCGCAACGTCAAACAGGAAGATTTTGTCGTAACTTGCAATTCTGTTACCAAGCGCATCAAAAACCATCAGGGTATTGGAAACTTTA
>JAIBDK010000222.1 GCA_024679435.1 Gammaproteobacteria bacterium
CTGAAAGACACCCACGGTATCTGCCTGTTGAATCATTTGATATACCGCCGGATCTTCCCGGGGAATGGATGCCATGCTATAAGCTGCCCCCCTGTAGCGCTGAACATACTCAAAACATTTCCGTATTACGCTGAGCATCCCCAGGGCCAATACGTCAATCTTTAACAGTCCTAACGCCTCAAGATCACCCTTCTCCCACTGAATCACCGTACGGTCAGCCATTGAAGCATTTTCAACGGGTACCAGCTTACTCAGTATACCTTTAGTAATAACAAAACCACCCACATGCTGAGACAGATGCCGGGGAAATCCGAGGATCTGCTGCACCAGATCAATCAATAACTTAATCCTTTTATTTTCGCGATCAAAACCACTTTCTAGCAAACCTTGATTCAATGCTGCCGGCTCATCCGAAAAATGTATTGATTTAGCAATTCGATCAACCTGATCAAGAGAAAAACCCAACACCTTGCCTACATCACGAACGGCACTACGGGGTTTATATGTGATTACAGTAGCCGCCAGAGCAGCCCGACTCCTGCCGTATTTTTGATAAATGTACTGAATAACTTCTTCGCGCCGTTCGTGCTCAAAGTCCACGTCAATATCCGGCGGTTCATTTCGTTCTCGGGAAATAAAACGCTCAAATAGAAGATTTATTTTTGAAGGATCAACTTCCGTTATGGTTAAACAATAACAGGCAACCGAATTGGCCGCAGAGCCCCTTCCCTGGCAAAGAATTCCCTTGCTCCTGGCAAATCGCACGATGTCATAAACCGTCAAAAAATAATACTCGTACCTTAGCTCTTCGATCAGACCCAGTTCCGTATCAACCTGTTTTCGTACTTTATCCGACACACCCTCTGGCCAACGTTTGCGCACGCCCTGTTCCACCAGATAACGCAACCAGGTTGTAGCCGTATATCCATCCGGAACCAGGCAATCCGGATATTCATAACGAAGCTCATCCAGCGAAAAATCACATAGGCCGGCAATACGGACGCTTTCAGCAATCATTTCGGAAGGATAGATTCGGTCAATATGCGATAAAGGTCGCAAATGCTGATCCGCATTAGCCGAAATTTGATAACCCATCTCATCCATAGACAGGCTCAAGCGGATTGCATCCAGAGTATCTCGCAACGGCCGCCGACCAGGATGATGCATGTGAATATCACCACAAGCCACCCGGGGCAACCCAGACTTACGAGACAGTCTGCGAGTACTTTCGAGCCGTTCATAATCCAGCCCGTCTCGCTTAAGGGAAACACCGATCCACAACAATCCCGAGAACAGAGACTCTAACTGATCAGCTTGTTCAGATTTATCAAGCCCCACATACTCGTAAGCTTTCCAGATCGCAATGCAGTTCTGGGTAGACATGTTCTCCAGGTCATCGAGGCATAAACGATAATATCCTTTATCAGCATTACGTCGTCCACGGCTGATCAGATGGGAGATTTCACCGTAACTTTGCCTGTCTGTAGCCAGCAAAACCAGATGAATATCTTCTTTCAGATTAATTTCTGTACCGATAATTAACCGGATACCGCAACGTTTGGCTTGACCATGGGCGCGTACGATTCCGGAAAAAGAACATTCGTCGGTAATGGCTACGGAGTGATAACCCAGCTCATGAGCTCGAGAAACCAGCTCTTCAGGATGAGAGGCACCGCGAAGAAATGTGAAATTGCTGATTGCATGGAGCTCCGCATACTCAACCATAAAGACCGTGCATATACCATGCCTGATCTTCTTTAACTCCGTCAGCACTTTCATTCAAATCCCGGTATATCCAGCATCTGCTTCCATAACGGGTTTCTGCTAATGAGTAGTCCCTGCGAATATCTTGCTCCTGCCACCAGCCACTTTCAAGACGTTCTATACGATGATTATCTAAGTTATTACTCGATAAAAAGTGTGCGGTAGTAATTTTTATGGGATTCGGCAGCAGCCAGCAAGGCCTCCGTGAGACTGGCTTGTCTGTAAACTGTTTCCCCTTTTCCCCACCCGTTTGCTTATTTTCTTTAGGTGTCATGACTGGCGAACCATATCGCCAGGCCAGTTCGGGGCGATGATCATCTACCGCAACGACGCAATAAATCATGCGATACCCAAGTCGCGCAGCCAGCACATCAACTAATTGCCCCCATTTTTGAACACCGGCAACAGACCGGCCCAACTGATACGAAAAGAGATCATCTGTCTGCCGTTCGCAGACCAGAACATCATCAACCCGCAGAGATACGCTGGATACCGGAAAATGAATGTCTATACGCTCAAGTTTCTCAGCAAATAAAGATAAAAATTGCGAGGCTTTACCATGAGCCTGACGCGATATTACCGATATTCGAGTAATGTTCCGATCCACTGTATGGCTTTCCACCCCGTATCGGCTTGGGCGACGGTTTTGGTTACGACTATGGCACAAGCCAAATATTACTTTCTCCACCCCAGAGCTTCGTTTTTCCAGAAAGTCTTCAACCTTTTCAAGCAATCTCTCAGCTGCAATAAGAATCCACTTTGTGTTGCTGGTTTCCATGGGAAATTCGACACATTGAAAAAACCGGGTAGCCGGAATGAGACTCTTGCGAAGATCATGTTCTTCTCCGCAGGCTTTATCCAGGTAGTCAAGCAGCCCAGATCCAAATCTGCGGGCAAGATCCGCTCTCGGTAAACGCCACAAATCTCTCAACGTCTTAAGACCACAGCGCCCAAGCGACTCAACGATCTTCGCTGGCAAGTCAGTAGCTGACAGATGAATATCCCCCAGAACAGATTTAAGCTGCTGTTTTCCAGGCACTAACTGTTTCAGATCACAATTCTCAGCGCCATCAAACTTCATATCCTCTAACCTCATAATATCCAGCTCTATCCCGTTATGGGCCATCAACGTTGAAGCCAGTGGAGAAGAACTGCAACTCATAACGAAAGAACACACAGATACGGACTCAGATAAGTTCATAGTTTGCGGGGAAAAACTGTCATAAATGATCTGACAAACAGCCTCAAAACCACCAAACAAACGCAGGCTTTTAGATACCTCAATGAGAATCGTGTCACAACCTGAAAGAGAGACAGTGGGAGTAACATGAGCGATCAATCCGGATCGGCGTTGCAACTCTTTTTGCTCGGCTTCGAAATTTCTTGGCTTGACTTCTAACTCCCGACACAGGACAAATGCGGCATTCAACGGCATACCCGGTGTAATACCCTGAGACAACCCGATATCACAAACACTATGCACAATCTGGCGCCCTCTAAGCTCCTCGAACACAACCAGTGGAATCCCTTCCTTGACATGGAATACATCCAGATAAATCCCAGGAAAGTAAACACAAATCCATATCTGCTCTCGAAAAACAGATCTTCGGGGTAAAACTGCACGTCCTCCTGATTCCAATTCTGACCGACTCTCGACAGAAGTCGGACTAACCAGAGTCAGCGTACGGGCGGCAACTGAAGACACGACAGGAGACAATTAAAGCAATGAAAATGCATGGGGTATTAAAGCAGAACCGTGATCCCAGCCAAATCGGGATTTGACAATTTGCACATTAATTCCATCTTCACAGTAACCGAGCTTCAAACGCAACGATGCCGGAGTGCTCACAGGCTTGCCGCGATACAGAATAATTCCGATACTGTTACCAATTTCAGCGGCCCGTTGCAAACGTCTGATATATCCGGACCATTTCTGTGTGTCGGGTCGCTCTGGCCATATCATGACCAGACCGCAATCCCCATGCTCCAGTATTTTTTCAGCACTCCACCATTTCTCTCTGGCAGATACCGCATTGTCGATAATGATCAATTGATTCAGCACAATACCGGCATTATGCAAAGCCGGGGCATAAGGAAGATACGGTGGCGACACTAGAGACAGATAGGTTTTCTTTTGACTCAGTTCACGCATCACCGGCAGCAACACCTGCAATTCACCATTACCCCAGTCATCCACAACAATCTCAATTATTGACTTGACTGGCCATCCCCCAGTGGGTAAAAGCGCATTAAGTTCCTCGAAACCGGTGTCAAGAAAACCATTCTCCGGCTGGCTGACGGATTCCCCGGAACGCCCTTTCCATAAACATGGAGTTTCCCTGATTAGCTGATGCAGATCCACAGTCTCTCCTGCATTCACATTCTCAATCATGCGACAAGTTTCCGTTGCGAATCACGCCCACACCGAGACCTTCAATGACAAACTCGGTCTGACCAAGATCAACCACAATAGGTTGAAAATCAGGGTTTTCGGCTTTCAGAGTAACCTTGTCGCCTTGTCGATGAAATCGCTTCACCGTAACTTCTTCTTCTAGACGGGCGACCACAATCTGCCCGTTATGCGCTTCCCGGGTGCTGTGTACAGCCAGCAGATCGCCATCCAGAATACCAACACCCTTCATGCTCCGCCCATAGACCTTAAGAAGATAATCTGCGCGCGGATGAAATTTCACCGGATCAAGCTGAAAATGATCTTGTATATTTTGTTCGGCAAGCATCGGAGCACCCGCAGCAACTCGACCAATCAAAGGCAATCCGACAGAGGAATTCATCTCTGCGATCCTACTTCCCATATTATCCACCACTTTATCAAGAACCCGAATTCCTCGAGATCGCCCAGACAACAATTCAATACTACCTTTACGTTCCAGTGCCCGTAGGTGGTCTTCTGCAGCGGTGGGAGAGCGAAAATTAAAATAATCA
>JAIBDK010000301.1 GCA_024679435.1 Gammaproteobacteria bacterium
GATGGAATCGATCCCTATGTCGTTCCGGTTGCCCTGGGGAATCCGGATAAAGTGAATTGTCAATCTCTGAAAATAGCCTGGTACAACGATAATGGGGTCACCCGACCCTGTGATGACGTCATGCGGGTTACTGCTGAGGTTGCTGCCCGACTGGATCGTGAAGGATTTATGATCGAGGAAATCGAATTTCCGGATATGCAGAATCTGGTTGATCTATCAACTCAGTTGAGAGAGTCTGCCGACGCCGGGCTGATTGTAAGACTGCTGGAAAAGTTCGGAACCGTTGAGCCGGGTCCTGATCTAGATGGATATTTAACCGATGAAGGGCTGGCCAGTGCGCATACTTTTGACCCAGAAATAATGGAGAAAATTGATCTTGCCAGAAGCAGAGCCCTGCAGTTTATGTCCGGATACGATGCCGTTCTCTGTCCTGCATCCCATGCCATAGCGCGCCCTCATCTTTCTTCCCGAAATGATACCTTTAACGACTGGAGTTACATCACCGTTCATAACCTGCTGGGCTGGCCCGGAGGGACGGTCAGGGCAGGAACCAGCGGACAGGGCGGGTTACCGGTAGGTGTCCAGGTTGTTGCTGCTCCGTGGCGTGAAGATATTGTGCTGGCATTGCTGGCACAAATAGAAACATTGTTTGGCGGTTATCAACGACCACCTTTATAGTAGGTTTATAGTGACTGCAAGTGAGCTGTAAATGAGCATGTCTTCAAAGCATTGGAGTCATAGTTACTAATTCTTTAAACGGATCAATTTTCATGAAAAAGCCTAATTTCGTCTTCATCTGCACCGACCAGCAGCGCTCCGACAGCCTGGGTTGCTACGGTAACACTGAGGTCAGATCACCAAATATCGATTCTATCGCAGAAGCCGGTATCCGATTTGATCGGCATATCACGCCAATGCAGATTTGCTCGCCAAGCAGAGCAACCATGCTGACCGGGTTGTATCCGCGCAATCATCAACTGATCATTAACGGTATGGCCCTGCCCGAGAAAGTCCCTACAATAACTGAGATTCTCGGCGATGCCGGCTACAGAACCCATGGTGTAGGCAAGCAGCATTTACAACCATTGCTCGCACCCGCTGAACACAACATGCCGGATTCCAGAGCATTCTGGCAATCTGAAGAATCGACAAACTGGAACGGACCTTTTTATGGATATGAAACCGTAGATTTGTTGCTGGGTGAATCTGATACGGCACATCTGGCAGGTCATTATGCGAACTGGCTGAATGAAAATCATCCGGGTGCCGCGGAACTGCTGAAACCGGAACACTCCTCCGAGCAACCGCCGGCAGATCTTGATGAAATCTGGCTTTGTGAGTTGCCTGTTGAACTACACTACAATACATGGATTACCAACCGGGCCGTTGAATTTCTCCAAACTACACGGGATGCGGCCCAGGATTCGAATAAACCTTTTTTCCTGTTTATCTCGTATCCGGATCCCCATCATCCCTTTGATCCTCCCGTCGATTATGCGAAAAAGTATTGTCCTGAGGACATGCCCCTCCCCGCGGTGGAAGGCGATGAACTGTCGCGTATGCCGCCTTATTATGGGGAGTTGTACCCCAAAGGTCAGGGCTTTCGGGAACTATATTGGGCCGCCCATGCAGATATGGAAGCAGGGTCGATGATTACCACCGAGGATATCAGCGACGCGTCTATGCGTAAGGCGATTGCATATACCCACGCGATGGTTGAAATGATCGATGATGGCGTTGGGAAGATTCTTAATGCACTGGATGAAAGTGGTAATATGAATAACACCTTTGTTATTTTCACCTCTGATCACGGTGAATTACTGGGTGACCATGGATTGCTTCATAAAGGACCGCCGCCCTATCGTCAACTTACCGAAGTTTCTCTTTTGATGCGTGGCCCCGGAATTGCGCCGGGCGTGACAACGCAGGCTTTAACCAATCATATAGATTTTGTCCCGACGTTTCTCGAACTGGCGGGGATCGATACAATAGACATGCAGTTTGATGGACAAAGTATGCGTCCGGTGCTGGATCAGGACGCTGTTGAGTTTAGGAAGTACAACTTTGGAGAATATCATCCTGCTGCCAAAGCGGAGTTATACAACCAGACGGTTTCCACCACCAAATGGCGTTTGACCCAATACCCGGACCGTCCTCAATGGGGGGAGTTGTTTGATCTCGAGAACGATCCCGGGGAACACTTTAATCTTTTCAATCAACCGGGTCATTCAGAGGTTGTCTCTGAGCTGTCAGAAATTCTGGCGAGTAGATTTCCACCTCAGGCGTCTGTGGACAATCAGGCTTTGTGCAAATGGTAGTTTAATCCAATAATGGATTCGAAGCTAAATCGTGTTCCAAGGTTCAGGTGTTAGTCAATTGGGATGGGTGTTGGTATCTAGAATTCTGATTCCCGTGAGCGAATAATTGCGCTGATGACCTCGTTGTAGGGTGCACGGGTTCCCATTTCGCTTGCTACCTCAGGAACCATGCCGTTGATGGCATCGATTTCGGACTTTCTGCGTTCTATATGATCCAGCAACATGGATGGCCTGGCGTCGGGCATATTGTTTCCAAAGTCAGTAATGTATTGAAGGACGTCATCGAAGGTGAAGTTGATACTTTTGGCGCAGCCTGCCTGATAGGCTTCGACACCGCAGGTTTGTGCTATAGACCAGGCGTAGGGATCGGACATTAGCTCTCCCAGGGTTTTGTTAAATACCGTGCAGGGTCCGCTAAACGTGACGTTGCAAACAAATTTTTCCCAGATCAGTTGATTGATATCTTCGAAGGCTTTAACGTTGAAACCGGCATCACGCCAGATTCCAGCGACTTTTTCTAATCTGTCCGTCAAACCGCCTGTCATTTCACCGACCCGGATGAGGCTCATGCTGTTGTGGTGAGCATGCCCCGGACCTTCCATGGATGCTCCGAATCCCGCAGCAACGCCAAGTAAAATATTAGGATTGTCACTGGCGGATCGAATTCGTTCACCAGCACCGAGACCATTTTGAATGGTCAATATCAAAGTGTCCGGGCCGGAAAGGTGGTCTGCAGTTTTAGCTGCACCGGTAACACCGGAAGCTTTGGTGGCAATAATAACCAGATCACAGAGGCCTGTTTTTGTAGCGTTGCTGTGTGCGGTAATTGAATTGACAGTTCTCTCACCGCTGGCACCCGTAATACGGAGGCCGTTGTTGTTAATAGCGTCAATATGATCTTTCCAGATATCGATGACGTGAACGTTATTGCCGGCATCCGCGAGCAGTCCGGCATACACCGAGCCCATGGCACCGGCACCTATTATTGCAATCTTCAAGTCGCATACCTCAGTATCAAAGAGTTTTACGGAAATGATACTTCACTGTTGGAAAGGTTTCCAAGAAATAAATTAAATCGTTTTTGTTTAGGAATAATTTGGTCATAGGGACGGCATACGCGGCTGGCAGCAGAAAACGTGAAAATATGCTTTGAATTTTGAGTAGGGTTTGAGTATTGCGTCGACAGGATGCTCATAAGACATAATCCAGATTCCCTTTCATGAAAGCGTTCTTATCAGGAGCAGGTCGGTAACAAGCCTCTCCAACAATCATTTTCAAAGTGATTTTTGCAAATATTGTTTGATTAAGGGAGCAGATGGTAGCGGTATTTAACCTGTGATACATTTCCAGCATAGTAACCTGCGGATAAAAATAATGAGAATTTCAGACATAGTAGATATCGAGAAATTTCCGGTCGATCAGATTGATTCTGGTAGAGGGTTTGAATTTGCAGAAGAGTGTA
>JAIBDK010000328.1 GCA_024679435.1 Gammaproteobacteria bacterium
CACGACGAAGATTTACTGAACCTGCGTGCGCTGTGTTTTGAAGATGTTCAAATCGAAAACGTGACGGAAAAGATCAGCGTTCTCGGGGTAATGGGTCCAAAGGCTGAGACGTTACTGGGTGAGTTGAGCGAAACCGACTTCTCCCAGGACGCGTTTCCCTGGCTGGGTGTGCAGAAAATCAGGATAAGTGATATTCACGTTACGGCTATCCGGGTCTCGTATATTGGAGAGTCAGGCTGGGAATTGCACCATCAGGCAGGGCATCAACTCCGATTGTTTGATGCGCTCTGGAAAGCCGGGCAGAAATACAATATCGGGCTCTATGGCGCTTTTGCGATGAACTCGATGCGTCTGGAAAAAGGCTATCGGGCCTGGGGCAGTGACTACACTACTGAACGCACTCTTCTTGAAGCCGGTTGTGATGTTTTTGTCAAAACGAATCAGCGCCAGTTCATTGGTCGGGATAGAATGCTTTCAAGAGCGAACGACACCGCTCAGTGGGCAATGCATCTTCTGGAGTTGGATGGAAGCACCGAAGATCCTTTTTATTCGCACACGGTTTTTCAGGATGATGAGCCCGTTGGAATCGTGACGTCCGGGGCTTTTGGCCATCGGGTTGGCAAGCAGCTGGCATTGGCATATTTTAGAGTTGCCCTTTCAAACAGCCCACTGACGGTGCATATTCTTGGAAATCAGGTTGCGGCAAAAATTTTGCAACGTATCCCTTATGACCCGGACAACCTGAAAATGCGTGCTTAATCTATGATGACAAATTCAGCTCAAAATTCGCAAAAATCTATTTTTCTGGTTCGTCATGGATTAAGTGATTTCAATGCCCAGGGTCGGATGCAGGGAAGCAGTGATGAATCTTTGTTGAGCGATGCGGGCAAACATACCGCGAGTGAGGTGGGTCGATATCTCAAGCGCATTGCCATTCATAGCGCCGTTTCAAGTTCTCTTGTTCGGGTTCGTCAAACGGCTGAGATAGTGCTTTCCCGGGTTGAGCATAAACCGGTTTTGGAGTTTGATTATGAGTTGCGGGAAACCGATCTGTATCAGTGGGAAGGGCAAAAACTTTCTGCAATTAGTCGAGAAAGGCCGGATGAATTTCATGCCTTCAAATATGACCCCGCCAATTTTTCTCTGGAACATAACGGTCAGTCGGTTTTTCCTATCAGAGAGCTGTATCATCGCGCGGGTAAATTTTGGCAGAAAAATGTTACTCGCTTTGTGCAAGGCAATAATCTGGTGGTCAGTCACGGAGGGACAATACAGGCGCTGATCAATACCGCGCTTGGGCTGGGGCCTGGCGCTCATCATGCCTTTCAGCCGTCTAATTGCGGTATCAGCTGTCTGGAGGTCGGTGAGACCGAGGAGGGTCACGCCGGTTGTTTTGTGCTCAAGCAATTAAACAATACCGTGCCTTTAGGGGAAAAGCTGCCTAAACTTAAAGCCGGAAAGGAAGGAGTACGGGTGCTCTATTATCCCGTTGAAGGCCTGCTGTCAGGGGAGGATATGGTCGCGCTCAGTGAGCTTTGTATGATTGATGTGATATTCAGGCATACTTCGGTAACGGTCGATACGGATTTTATTGCGGCTGGCCTAAGAAGCAGAGAATTCGATTTGAAGAGTGATGAAATAGATAGTGCAGTACGACGTTTCGCTGGCAAAGGAAAGCCATTTAAAACGTATCTGGTGGTGGCGCCCGCGGATGACATACGGATGCGGCTGAAAACTATTTCGGATGTGTCAGAAGCGTTTGTTAGCAGGATGATCCTTCAGTTCAGGACGCTGACGGTGGTTCATCATGTTTATTCTCATCCGGTACCGATACTGCAATGTGTCAATATTCCGGTGTCCCACGAGTCTTAAGTAGTAACGAGGTAAACCCAGTAATGTGCTTTTTCATCGGTGGTATAGGCGGCATCTTTAAGTGAATTGATCAGTCTGATTTTTCCGATGGATTCCAGTTTGTCGGCAGTAGTTTGGTAGTTTTCCGATTCATAATAAGCAACCCGTGTACTGACGATAACAATGCCGCCTGTTCGAGTCATTTCTGCCAGTCTTTCAAGAGATTCTGGGGCAACATGTCCGGGCGTAAATACGCCAATTGAAACAGTGCAATCATATTTTCCCCTGCGTTCTTCAGCCACAGGGTGGTTTATATTCACATTACCCTGAAGGTTGCGGTAAATATTTCTCTGCCTTGCTATGGTCACCATATCGTCGGATAAATCGAAACCATCGATATGCTCATAGCCTAACTGCTTTAAAACAACTGCCAGCAGACCCGTGCCACAACCCGCATCAAGGATTTTTAGGTGTTTGTTTTCCGTGTCACAAGAAGTTTCCTGAGTTTTTATCGCGGCGCTGAGAAGAGATGCTGCATTGGCCGGTGCGGCATAATCCCAGCTAAGCGTATCCTTGTCATAGTTTTCGGCCCAATCAGCGTAAAACTGTTTAACAGATTCTGCTGAACCATCCAGGTGGAGAGCTGTTTGCAGCGTCGGGTGAAGTTCATCCTGTTCAGACATAATGTTACGCGCTTTGAGTAAATTCGATTATCATACTACCTCAACATTCCGGACTGCAATTGCCAATTTTTTGTGACTGCGGGCGGGAATACACTTATTTAGATTTAATTTTCCAAATACAGGGGAGGCCCAATGGCAGGTTACTGGATGGTTCGCGCCACCGCCGCATCGGATCAGGATGCTGCAGAAGAATACGTTAAGTTGTGGAAGCCGATTGCCGAAAAATATCAGGCGAAAATTCTTGCAGCCGGTGGGCAGCATAAAACTATGGAGGGAAAGGATATGCCGCGCAATCTTCTGGTAGAGTTTCCGAGCTATCAGTCTGCGCTGGATTGTTATGATGACCCAGCTTATCAGGCCGCCATGGTTTTTGTGCGGAAAGCTTTTAATAGAGAACTGGTTGTTCTGGAAGGTCTTTGACAGATGAAGCTTGTATTGGGAACCATGACATTTTCAGACCAGGTGGATGAGTCTTCCAGTCTTGAAATGATCAAGGCATTCGGAGCTGGCGGTAATCGGGAGCTGGATACCGCGTTTCAATATAACAAAGGCAAAACCGAATCTCTATTAGGTAAGATATTCTCGAATAATCCGGATCTTGATTACGCCATTGCCACTAAAGTAAATCCATGGGACGGAGAGGGTTTAAAACCAGCGGAGGTTCGCAGACAGTTCGAGATTTGTCTTGATCGACTTCAAATGGAGTCTGTCGATTTATTGTATCTGCATTCTCCGGACCTGGATACACCTGTAGAGCAATCCCTTGAGACGCTGTTTGGCTATTTTGAACAGAGCAAGTTCAAACGACTCGGCCTGAGTAATTTCGCTGCCTGGCAGGTTGCTGAAGCGGTGGAGATTTGTCGGCATAGAGGCTGGATGGTGCCCTCGGTTTATCAGGGGCTTTATAACGCGCTGAACCGGGATGTGGAGCGGGAGTTATTGCCCTGTTTGCGTAATTATGGCATCCGTTTCTATGCCTATAACCCGCTGGCGGGCGGCATGTTGACCGGCAAGCACGGCAGC
>JAIBDK010000219.1 GCA_024679435.1 Gammaproteobacteria bacterium
ACCACTGCAACAAATCCGGGTTATCAGCGGAGGGTATGACCAATTCAGTTCTACCTCTTGTTACATTCGATCGTGGAAATGGGGATAATCCTTACAGACCTGGTTCGGATATGTACCGTTAATAGTTTGGAAATATTATTGTAGCTGTACGCATCCTCACGGGATCCTGTAAATGGTTTTAGATCGACACGAAGGGAGGGTGAGTGAATAGTTTTTTAAAACTTGAAATTTTGGTGGCTACACTATTTGTAGCTGGCTGCACATCGCAACAAAGTACGCATGAGAGCTTAAACGGGGTTCTTTGGTCACAGACATCAGTTGAATATAAAGTAGCAGCAATACAATCGTTTACTGCCGCTCGATCAAGTGTAGAAATCGCGCTCAACGATACATCCTGGTCAGCTGCTCTTGAACAAACGGAGGAATATCAAAACTTGCCCCCTGCCGTGATTGTTGATGTTGATGAAACTGTTTTGGATAACTCTCCATTTCAAGCGAGATTAGTGAATAGGGGGATTGGTTATGACCCTGTTTTATGGGAGGCATGGGTTAATGAGTCCACTGCTAATGCAATTCCGGGTGCAAAAGAGTTTGTTGTATTTCTAAAAGAAAAAAACGTGAAAATATTCTACGTTACAAATCGAGTTCTGGAAAATCCAACCGTAAGAAACATAAAACAAGTGCTGGATCCACAAGTATCTGCAGAAGACGTGCTCTGTAAGAACGAGAAACCTGGATGGGGATCAGATAAAGCATCACGAAGAAAGGAAATTGCACAAAACTATCGAATCATTTTATTGGTTGGCGATAACTATAGCGATTTTCATTTTCTAGGAAAGGTGGGGCCCGAGGAAAGAATCAAAAAAGCAAAAATTCATCAAGAATACTGGGGAAGCAAGTGGATCATCGTTAGCAATCCTTCGTATGGGAATTGGGAAGAATCCCTTTACGATTATAATTACAGCATGCCCTATAAAAACAAATTGAAAGCGAAATACGAACATCTGAAAAACTAGAAAATCGAAGTTTCCAGTGTCGGTTCCTGGCCTAAGATTGCCCTCTGGCATGGCATTGTGAAGGGCCGTTATCGAGAAAACTGACGCTCAAACACATAGTTACAGAGGCGATAGCCGAGCCAAAGCGGACCCTTCCAGGCGATTAAAATTGATTCTAACGATGTCAGAACACAAACCAGGTGAATTGACGGTCGCGATTGAGATGTTAGGCTGATGCGTTCCTAACAAGCATGAAAGCTGATGAATCGGGAAAAAATCAGATACCAGAATGATCGCGAGATGGCTGCGGAGTTGTTGAAACATCCCGATGTAGTGCGCGTAAACGAGCGGATTGAAAAAATACAGGAAGACGGACCCATGGGTACGCGCAGGCGGTTACTTGGGACCTCGGTTCGCCTCAGTCGGTTCATGGCACCTGATGTGCACCGGATGGCGGATGAGTGCATTGAAAGGCTTGAAATAAAAATTCCACACGAACTCTACGTATACTCGAGCCCTCAGTTTAATGCCGCCTGTTTCAAGCCAGAAGGTGGGAAACTGTTCGTAATGTTTTCGTCCAGCTTGCTGGAAAAATTCGAAGGTGCCGAACTAAAATTCGTGATCGGCCACGAGTTTGGACATCATGTCTACAGTCATCACGAAATTCCCATAGGTTACCTGTTGCAAGGCGACCAGCGCCCGGACCCTCGCCTTGTACTGGATTTGTTTGCCTGGTCTCGAAATGCGGAAGTTTCTGCGGACAGAGCCGGCGCTTTCTGTGCCGGGGATATGAACGGTATCGCTCGTTCGCTATTCAAATTGGCCTCCGGGCTTAGCGATAAAGTAATACGTTTCGACCTGGACGAGTTTTTGGGGCAAGTGGATGAAATGCAAGTCGAAGATGCTGAGCCTGGACAGGGAGCTCCGAAAGAAGATTGGTTTTCGACTCATCCATTCAGTCCGCTGAGAGTCAAAGCACTGCAACTGTTTCACCAGTCCGAGTTGATGACCAGGGGCGGCAGTTCTCACGAGCACCTCGAAGTTGGAGTACAAAGGTTGTTGAGCCTGATGGAACCGAGCTATCTGGAAGCGCGTACTGATTCCGCTATTGCGATGCGCCGTCTATTGTTCTCCGGTGCTATTGTGGTGGCCAATGCCGATATGGGAGTCAGCGAAAGCGAGATTGAACTGTTTGAAAAGTTTTTTGGCGAGGGAGAATTCGATAAGAGTTTGAATATCGACCGCATAGTTGAAACTTTGCCGGACCGAGTTAAATCCGCAAACGAGCATGCCAGTTTGACACAGCGTATGCAGGTCATGCGCGATATATGCTTGATGTCCATGGCTGACGGTAAGGCCAATGATATCGAGCGTGCGGTGATGGATGATATTGCCGACCAGCTGGGGATATCGAGAGCATTCATTTGTCAAACCATGGATCAGGACTGCGAACTAGACTAATAAAATCGGTTGGTTTAGTAGTCTCCATGATTTGTTTTATTTTTCCGAACATCAGCTCCTGGACGAAGGTTGTCGCTTGTGTATGTTCTTTGAGTGACTGCCTCCGGAAAACTGCCGCTCAAATCGATTAAGCCGGGGACTGAGAATGACCCAACTCGGTCTTTAGTACCTTAAGATTCGGCGACCATTCAGTTCCCGAAGCCGCTGGGTTGTCTGGGGATTGACCGACACATTTTCCCGAATTACTCTGGGTCAAATTCATGCATATATTGTGGTTCAGCTGCCTGCTGCAGTCGCTGCAACGTTGTCGTTGGGATGGTTGCTGAACGAGCAACGAGAATTGACTGATCTTGCATCAACACCGGAGCTTTCATGATGGGTACCAACGCCATTGACAAATATTCGTTTGACGAGGAAATCGACCGACGTGAGGTACCAGCCCTTAAGGTTCATCCCATCGTTATTGGCGAGGATGGTGAACACCTGTTTGCTGCCGGCGTGGCAGATATGGATTTCAAGGCACCACCACCAGTAATCGAGGCCATGCAACATCGCCTGGAACATGGTTTGTTTGGATATGAAATGATCCCCGATGGGCTATTACCGGCTTTGGTAAAATGGCTTGACGAGCACCACAACTGGTCGATCGATAAAAGCGAAGTTCTGGTCGCACCGAACATTTTAACCGCGCTGGCGATTGCCGCATCGCTTTTTACCGATGAAGGTGACGGCATCATCGTTCAGCCCCCCGTTTTTTTCGATTTTTTCGATGTGATTCGCGAGAATCACCGAGCGGTCATTGAAAATCCGTTGATCTTTGAAGACGGTCACTACCGCATGGATTTTGACGATCTGGAGCGTAAGGCGTCCTCACCGAACGTCAAGATGATATATCTATGTAATCCGCACAACCCAATAGGCAAGGTTTGGGAAGTAGCAACACTGCAGCAACTGGGCGATATCTGTGAGCGCCACGGTGTTTTGGTCGTTGCTGACGAGATGCATGGAGACTTGGTTTTTAGCGGTCATCGTTACACTCCATTTGCCTCGCTGAGCAAAAAATATTCTGATAATTGCCTATCCCTTATCTCACCTGCGAAAACCTTCAATATTGCATCCTGCTGTTCAGCATTCACGGTTATTACTGACGAAGTAAAACGTAAAGCGGTGCAGGTTGAAAACAGCCGTCTTTCGGTTAACAAGAACAACCCATACGCGAATGTCGCAATGGAAGCCGCGTTTACTAAAGGTGCACCGTGGCTCAAAGCGGCAATAAGTTATCTCGAAGACAACGTGGCTCTGGTGCGTGAGAGATTGGGGCGTATACCTGGTGCAGAATTGGTAGAGCCTGAGGGCACATTCCTGATTTGGGTCGACTTCAATGGGCTAGGGTTGGAATCCGACGAGCTTTACGCGTTTCTTAGGAATGAAGCACATTGGTCGGTTACCAGAGGAAAGTCATTCGGTAAAGAAGGAATGGGTTTTGCACGAGTGAATATTGGCTGTACCCGGGAGAAGATTCGGACCGCGCTTGATAACCTGGAAAGCGCCATTGATGGGCTGACCCCATGATTCAGAATTACTTAGACGAAGTTATACGCCTGAGAACCGGCTGACCAATGTTCGCTGTTGGTCGTAGATCGCCGCTCATCCTTCGAATTTGAGTATCGTTTATCGGGGAAAGCAAACCCTGAAATCCCCTGCCTGGGCGGCTGAGTACAATCCCTGATGGACGCTGTATGAAATATTTTCCAGGATAGATACAGCCGGAAGTGACCTTTCGTTTAAGCTTTGAAGAAGGCAGTGTTCAACACCAGGCGAACATTCTGCGGATGGGTAACTTTCTATCGCACCAGGCTCTCGTTTTAGTAACTATGTCAAAAGCCATCGGCGAATGGTCTTATGAAGTTCCATTACAATCAGCACGGTCAGGGCTAACCCCAGCAATTCAAGCCAGTGTTGTGGAGCAACTGGCTGGATATGCAGCACATCACTAATCCAGGGCGTGTACATGGCCCCAATATGCACAAGTTGCGCAACAACTGTACCCATTAAAAGTATCGGATTCTTTAATGGGTTGTGTCGAAATACCGAGCGTACTTCGGATCTACAGTTGAACACATGAACATTCTCGAACAACACCATCAACAACAAAGTCCCATTACGTGCCTCATCCAAGTTAAAGCCCCTAGCTATGAGCCATTGGAAAACAACAAAGGCGACAGTCCCTATGACCAACGCCGAGATAACGACTCGCTCCATCATTATTCGATTA
>JAIBDK010000179.1 GCA_024679435.1 Gammaproteobacteria bacterium
ATATCGATACCAGGACCCATGAGGAACGCTATCCAACAACACCCGAAAACTCCCTGACCTCAGACCATAGCGTGCCCCCACTTTGGAAAAAGACTGGAACTCTGCAAGCTCCGCCTCCTGGCAGACCACAACTTGAGCCTGATTTATTCTGATAATTTTCTGACCGCTTCTTTCGGGTCAGGTGAAACATCCAGAGCGGCCGCAATACGGACAATCATTTGATGTTCCTGATCATCCAGGGCACCGTCTGGGCCATGGACTCCGTGGCAAATAGCAATCACCAAATGGGCGAGATCCTGATCACTTGAGATTTTTCCGACAGACTCCAGAGCTTGCATCACGCCTTTTTCAACATCATCCTTTATAATCGAGAGGTAGTAATCGAATTGTTTAGTGATTATTTTATGGTCCATTTTTCGCAAGATATCTGCCGACGCCAGAGTTTGCAGGACATCGTCGTGTTCATCTTCGTCAATTACTCCGTCCGCCATAACCACTAGCGCGCTGGCTGCCATGATCGCGTCAAGCAAATCAGATTTTCGAGTTCCCGGGGATATCGCGTGCCAAATTGAAGTCAAAAAGCCCGTTCCCAGCGAACGCTCAGCATGACCACGCAGCAAACCAAGCAGACGCTCTCGATGATGATGATGCGTGTGATGTCGGGCTTTTTCCAGATGTGCCTTGATGTTATTTTCATAGCTCTGTTGAAGCGCTGACGCTTCGGTCTCAATTCTGTTCTTCACCCTCTCATTGGACTCCAGAATCTCCCGCATATCATCTGAATCCAGTTCAATAATTTGAGAATACTGCAAGGCCTGAACCAGATGACGACGAGAACTTTCTCCTAAAGCACCCGACAGTCCCAACACGGTTCCCGGACCGCCCTGTAGCACTTCCATTTCGACATCGTTATTGTCAACATGCATCACTGAAACCAAACCTTGAACAACAATAAATAAAGAATCTCCCTGCTCTCCTTTACGATAAACACAATCTGGTGGACTGTAGTCACGAAGTGATGAAGACCTGGTCATACGTTCGACTTCACTTTTTGTAAGATCCGAGAAAATACCGGAACTAACTACCGCAGACTGCACCTCTCCAAACGGCAAAGCAATGGAATCTGTCCATGGAGACAATGCCAGCTCATCTCCGGACTGTAGCTTGTGGCGATCGATTCCTAACCTGATTCCGTTCTTCCGCAGTGTTGACCACACGACAGTACAGACTTCGTTTTGGGCATCCCACCAGGGATCATCTCCATCGAAATAATAGCGCAATCGATACTCCATGCCGAGATCGGTAAAACCCATAACATTAAAATCCGGTGCTGGCTGTCTTAACACATATCGGGTGTTCTTCAACGACTCGCTAATCAATCGTATAACGAGTTCCGGAGAGACCGAATGTTCGACCACGAAAGAAATTGTATTTTTAAACCTTTCAGTTGGCTCGCTATAATTTAGTATCACACAGCTGGCGACAACACTGTTGGGGAAAACATAGAGCGAGTCAGTGTGGGGGTTGTGCAGAGAAACACTTCTCCAGTTAATATCGTAGACCCGGCCGTACACCCCGTTAATTTCCAAATAGTCCCCGACCCGCAGAGCATGCGTTGCGCTAAGCGACAATCCGGAAAATATTTCTTTCAGTGTAGACTGGGCCGAGAAACCAATAACAAATGCCGCAGCGCCCGATGTTGCCAAAACAGCGGTTATGGGCTCATCGTAAACAAAATGCATTACCACCATAATCGCAACAGCGTAGATCAGTGCAGTGACGACATCCTGTAACAACTTGGGAACATGCCGGTCGTTACCATGTTCCATCAGGCCATTCCATACGAATTGTTTAATGGCAGCGTCCAGAGTGAATGCGACTGACAACCACCAAAGCAATGAAACAACCCTTCCCGCACCTACTGAATATTGATTGAGCGATAAGAATGAAAGTGCCGAATGGTCAAAAAACCAGGCGATGGTGAAGGCCAGTATCAGTTCTGCACCGAGACGCACCTTGTTACCTTTCCTTCCAAAGACCCATCCAACCAGACGGGCGAATACCAGAGCTGCCGCAGCTAATATTGCAAGCAGCCCCAAAATCTGCACGGAATTGGAAATGGTATTCATAGATTAATTCTATCCAGAGTTACAAACATACCTGTTTAAGGAGCGTTCATCATATTGCGATGTATATTAGACTCAAAGTGAGTTGAATAATTACAAAACACTCGAATACCAGCCAATTATCATAATCAACAACTGGCTGGTTTGCGATAAATGAGTGAGAAAACCGTTCAGATAGCCTGTAGCGCCTTTTCATGCGCAATCTTGACCGTTTCCATAATACGATAAATTATTTTGTACGGATCTGCATCCGATGCCGGCCTTCGATCTTCCAGATACCCTTTCCAGTCATGGCTGGTTGTGTAGATTGGAATACGAATTGATGCTGCCCGATTGCTCTCACCATAACTGAACTGATCAATAGACGCAGTTTCATGAGCACCCGTCAAGCGGCGTTCATTTCCAGCGCCATAAACGGCAATGTGCTCTTCGTGAAAAGGCTCGAATCCCTGGCACAGAGCCTCAATATATGCCTGACCTCCGGTATCGCGTAAATAATCGAAGGAGAAATTACTGTGCATACCTGAGCCATTCCAGTCGCCAGTAATGGGTTTCGGGTCGATGTTTGCAACCACCCCGTACCTTTCCGACAAAAGATACAACATGAATCGCGCCATAATGAGATCATCACCCGCCCGCTTCGCTCCTTTTCCAAAGCATTGAAACTCCCACTGACCCAGCATAACCTCTGAATTTATTCCCGACACGCCAATCCCAGCCTCATTGCATAGATGAAAGTGCTCATCGATCAACTCCCTCCCCTCAACATTGTGAGAGCCAACGGCGCAGTAATAGGGCCCCTGAGGCTCCGGATATCCACCGTCCGGGAAACCTAAAGGTCGACCACTGGAAGTCATAAGAACATATTCTTGCTCAAAGCCAAACCAGAATTCAGCGCCGGCTTCATCATCTATTAACGCTCTGGTATTTGCCGAGTTGCGCGAGCCATCTCGGTTGTAGACTTCGCATAGAACGAAATAAGCATTATCATACAATGGATTGTTGTAGACCCGAACGGGTTGCAGGATACAGTCCGAATTATGACCATCTGCCTGCTGAGTCGAACTACCATCGAAACCCCAAATCGGCACATCATCTACATTTCCATCAAATGACTCAAATTTTAGCATCTGTGCTTTGGTTCTAATATTAGCCGTTGGTTGATAACCATCCAACCAGACATAATCAAATCTTATACTTTGCATTGTAATCCTCTTTATTGGGTTAGGTAAGATTTCCCAGTGCGTAACGACGATAGAATAGCCCGGAAAACGTTAGCAGCATCAACTGTATATCAGCCCTGTAGAGTCTAGTTGATTAAAATCCCTACCGGTTGATACAGATCAACCCCACTTTTAACTAAGTTTATATTATGTCAGGTCATATCATTACGCAATGCTGATACAATCTCGTTCGATGTTTTATTCTAAAAACCATTTTCAGATATTTTATTGGAGAAAGAGGTGCCATGTTGACTAATGCCGGAATTCAGTTCCGAATCGGAATCACAGGCCATCGTGAATTTCTTCCTGACGATCTAGAACCTGCTAATAAGGCGTCTACCGAAATTCTGTCATGGTTACGGCAATCTATGCCGGCAACCGAAATTACAATTATAAGCGGATTGGCGGACGGAGCCGACCGGATCTTTGTTAACGCCGCGCTGGCGCTGGACATGAACGTAGAGGCGGTACTACCAATGCCTCTCGAGCAGTATAAAAATGATTTTGATGAAGATTCTTGTAGAGAGCTGGAAAAAATTCTCAGCTCAAATAGCGTCGAATGCATTGAATTACCGCTAACTTCAGGCCTTGATTCCGACGATTCAAGCTGGTCCCGCGATCAGCGAAATGCCCTGTATTCGAATCTCTCGGAGGATTTACGTGTCAGATCCAACATTCTAATTACATTTTGGGACGGTGAATTTAACGGGCTGGCTGGCGGAACCGGAGACACGATTCTCCGCTATCTCGAATTTCCCCCGGATAATAATTATCATGGGCGTAAAATACTCGGAGCAGGCAAGGAACATCTGGACGGGAAGCCTTTGGTATACTGGATACCTGTTCGCAGGCACTCCTCTGAGCATCCCGATTCCGAACCTAACACAAAACCAGAATCATGCTGGCTTTCTTCGTCGGGTGAAAATATCCGAACATGGCAATCCGCACCCGAAGATTTTATTCTGGAATTAAACTATTTCGACCAGTTTAACAGCCACCACACAGAACTGGCAGGAAAGCAATCACTGGTATCCTACGGAAACCTGCTCGATGCGTGCTCCGATGCTCTTCAGCAAGATACCGATCAATTTAAAGCAACCGACAATGCTTACACTATGGCAGACAGTATGGCTTTGTTTTATCAGGCCCGGTCTGATCATCTGTTCAAGCTGTTTTCGTTAATGGCGGCTGCAATGGGTTTGTTTTTTCTAGTCTACGCTAAACTGGCAGCGGTTCAACTTTTATTGATAGGCTATCTTCTGTTGTTTTTTGTCGGGGTATACCTGAGTGGACGAGGGGCCAAACAGGAATGGTTTACCCGACACCTGATATACCGCTGTCTGGCTGAAACCCTGCGTATACGTTTTTATCTTGAGCTTACAGGGGCACATAATCGTGTAGACATTAGGGAGTTGTTGCAGACGTCGGGAGTTAATAATTTTTCAGGGTTTAGCTGGATTCGATACGTCCTGAGATCAACACGCGCCGCTTCAAACTACGCCACAAAATCCTCTGATCAGACTGAAATTCGCATCGAAGCAGCACGATCAAACTGGATTGAAGATCAGGCTAAATATTTTCAGCGTAAAACGCATCAATTACACCAACGACACCATAATCTGGAGAGAATCAAACGCTGGATTATTGGCGGATTGGTAGTTGCCGCAATCATCCTCGTATTCTTTAAAAAAGCACTGGTTGGTGTTGATCTTGGGAGTCACCTGACTCTGAAAACATTGCTGATTTTCTTTATGGGTCTGTTGCCATTCTGGTTGGGCATTTGGGAAATATACCAGGGAAAAATGGCTGTGAAAGAATTAATGTGGCAATATCAAAATCAATGGCAACACTTTTCTTCAACAGACGAAATACTGAAGAATTCTCCCAGTGTAGAATTCCGCAGGGATACTATTGCACAACTCGCAAAAAGCTCAATCCTGGAAAACTGTCTCTGGATCATACAGAGACACCATCGTGAACATGAGCCACCGACAGCCGGTTGAGCCGACGATTATTATCAATGAATTAAATCGACAAAAAAAACAGTATACATAATAGAGAGGAAAAATATGGCTAAAATCCTATTGGTGGAAGACAATGAGATGAACCGTGATATGTTATCGCGAAGGCTGATAAAAAGAGAGTTTGAAGTGGTCATGGCG
>JAIBDK010000101.1 GCA_024679435.1 Gammaproteobacteria bacterium
CGTTGGTCACAAAATCCCGAACATTTGCAGAAAAATGCGCACCCAACCCCCATCTCCTGGCGGTAATGGACAGGTTATTAGGCCCCAGATGTGAACGCTATCAGTTACACGTCACCATGCTGGTCCATATTGGGCCAGATGAAACACCGCAAATTCTGCATCGTGATGATGGTCTTTTGCCGTTTACGCATCCTGGACCAGAATCATTGTGTAACACCATGTGGGCACTGACAGATTTCACAGAAGAAAATGGCGCAACCAACGTCATCTTAGGCAGCCATAAATGGTCAGATGACCGTGTACCCGGCGAAGATGATGAAATTATTCAGGCGGTGATGCCCAAGGGATCGTGCATGGTTTATGTCGGATCTGTTTGGCACGGCGGAGCACGCAACCGCACACAGGATGAATGGAGAACCGGACTGATCAGCGGCTACAGCCTTGGCTGGTTGCGTCAGGAAGAAAATATGTATCTGGCAGTTCCGCCTCATGTCGCTAAAACCCTCCCGGAGCAGGTCCAACATCTTATCGGCTATAAAATACACGGCTCATTTCTGGGTTGGGTAGAAGGACAGGATCCAAGTATTGTTCTTCAGGACCATTATAGCGATGTTATGCCCGCAGTCGCTGAGGGTGGTGAAGCTACCGAAGACAGCAAGTTCCTAAAAGCGGCCACTCTGGGCGAACCCAAATGGGTCGAAATAGCCTGATGCCGGTTTTACCTTCTTGTCAAGAGGCAACAATTTAAATCGTTAACTCAGTAAAGACTCATTCACATATCTGTCAAGGAGAATTCTGTTTTGATAACGTGAAAATCTGCAAATAAAGCAAGCTGTCATAAAGCCCGGGTAAACTTAAGGATTTAATTCAGCTATATTTTATTGCTGTATTCAAATACGAAACAGGAAAGTGCAATTCTCATTTCTTGAAAGCTCAAAGCAACAAAATACTTTCCAAAAAAGTTAAATCTAAACTGGCGTTTCACACGCATTTCACAACTCGACCGCTACTGTTCATGCAGTTAATTCCATTATTCACTATCGCACGACAACACTAGTTATCGCACACATATGATGTTTTTATGTCCACTTTTTGCTCGGTTGCATTAATAGTTTTGGCCTCTATGTCAAACATTGTAAGCGCTGCCCCGTCGGTTCTGGATCCCTACCGCTGGCACAATAGGCTCCTCATGATTTTCACTCCAAACCTCGAAAACTCGGAACTAAAATCTCTCCTAAGTCAGGTAAAACAAGACCAATGTGCCTTTAAAGAACGTGACCTCGTTATGGGCTTAATTGTTCGAAACGGAACCTCTCAAATCGGGGATACCGCACTTAGCCCAACCTCCACAAAAGATATACGTCAGTTTTTCTCAGTTGAAGCAAGAGAATTCTCTACCATCCTGATTGGTAAGGACGGATACGAGAAACTCCGGTTTACCAGGGCTCCTAATCTTAAACAGGTTTTTTCAACAATAGACCAGATGCCTATGCGTAAGCAAGAGATGCTCCACGCGCAGTCTCCGTGTGAAGCAAATTAAAGCCCCCCCGAGGATGCCTTCAAACCAGAGCACGCAGCCCGTGCTATGGAGATCCAGCTTACAACTACGACTAATTCAGAAACCAGATGGAAACATTCAATGCTGTCGCAAATGAAACCCATAGAATATAAGGAACAAACAACCAACCCGATATTGGATCACAACGGTAAAACCATTTTGCGGTTATGGCGATAGCAATGAGAAGAGCAAAAATATTGATTAGTGCTAAACCAACTTGCTGGTAGCCAAAGAACAGAAGGGACCATAACGTGTTGAGCCCTAACTGCACAAAAAATAACGCCAGAGCGCGAGTCCGGCGAGCCGAGAGCGCGGTAAGCCAGACCCGCCATGCCGCTACCGCCATCATCGCGTACAACAGGCTCCAAACCGGGCCGAAAACCCATGCAGGTGGGTTGAAAGCGGGCTTAACAAGCGCAGGATACCAGGTTTCAACACTCGACAACGTGACGACCGCACCCACTCCGGAAACGGCAAAGCAGATCACAAAGAAACCGACTAAGAAAAGAACGTTTTTTAATTTAAGAGACATAGCGAGACGTGACTCTACAGCATCATGAACCCTACCACGTCTCCGATTTTAATTTCCGATCGAGGTTTGAAGGTCGACATGTCGCAAAGAAAATAAGCCGTCATGCCCGAAGGACCTGAAATACGTCGCGCCGCTGACAGAGTGGAAAAATCTATCAGAGGCAAGCTGATTCTAGAAGTTGAGTTGCTGCATCCGGGTTTGGCAGGCCGTGAATCCCTGTTTGTTAACCATTACGTTACCCATATCGATACGCGGGGCAAGGCGATGCTTACTCGACTGTCAAGCGGATGGACCATCTATAGCCACAATCAGCTGTATGGACGTTGGACCGTTAACCGGGCATCCACCAATCCGCACAGCAACAGGGCGCTTCGTCTCGCCATCACCACCGACTCGCATACTGCGCGGCTGTGGTCAGCAACTGATATTGATCTCTTTCGCAGTGGCGAAGAAAATTCGCACCCGTTCATCACAAGTCTCGGGCCGGATGTACTCAACCCTGAATCAACACCATCTGTTCTGCTTGATCAGCTCGCATCAACTTCGTGTCGTAGACGAAAAGCGGCGTCCCTCATGCTCGATCAGCGCGCTTTTGCCGGACTGGGAAATTATCTGCGGTCCGAGATTTTGTTCAAGGCTAACGTTCATCCGGACGACAGACCTGACGATCTCGACAAGGATCACCTCGAACGATGGGCAACAGTTATCTCCCAGATGTCACTGCGAACCTATCAGACCGGAGGGATTACCGTCGACAAAAAGATGGCCGAAGCCGGAAAAGCATCAAAACGACCACGCAGAACCTGGAGACACTACGTGTTCAACCGAGAGGGACTGGATTGCCCAGCATGCGCCACCGCCATTGTTAGGAAGCGCTACGGAGGACGACGTCTAGATTTTTGCCCAACGTGTCAGATATCAAAACGCGACTTGAAAACTTGAAAATCTAACCTATACGCGCAGGATAATATTTTTTCTCAATCTGCAAAACAAGCCTCATTGTTTAATACCGCAGAAAATGAAACAATCACATAAAAGTTGTAAACGCTTCCGCTTGCCGCCTGTCTGTTCTGTAGTTATTGACCGCCGCCTCGACATCTTCATAGCCCATAGCCATTCCACAAATCAGGGTGTGCTCAGCACCGTGCCCGGTAAAAGCCTTGACGATATTCGGGTATTCTCCCAACGCCGCCTGTGGGCAAGTAGCTAAACCATGATCCAAAGCGGCAAGCATCACTGACTGAATAAACATGCCGTAATCGAGATAAGACCCGGTTTTCATTATCTGATCCATATAAAAAAGAATCATTACAGGAGCGTCAAATGCCCGGTAATTGGCCGCCCACTGGGACTTCCGCCTTCCCAAATCTTCACGTTCAATACTTAGCGCCGCATATAATGCTTTGCCACACGCGATACGGCGGGCCTTAAACGGATCTTTCCACTCTACCGGATAATAGTTGTATTCCATTTTTCCTTTTACACCTCCATGATAAGCGGCTGCCATTTTTTGACACAATAAATCTTTGTTTTTGCCCGTTAAGACAACAACCTCCCATGGCTGAGTATTAGTGCCCGATGCCGCCCAACGCGCTGTATCGAGGATCATTTTCAGGATTTCCCGGGATACCGATTGGCGTGTAAAAGCCCGCACAGACTTTCGAGATTTTATGGCTTTGGTTACGTTCATTTTTTTAATTTCTTTAAGATGATTATCAGGGTTTTTCAACCTCAGGTAACAACCATGGCTACACTCACATCGAAAACCGCAAAACCATCAGGCAATTTCCCGAAGTTTTCTGCGAATTATTTTGCCGGTAGTGGTCATTGGAAAATCGTCAACAAAAGCGATTTCCCTTGGATATTCGTGAGCGGATAATCGGCTCTTCACCCATTCTTTTAATTCATCAATCAGGGCGTCTGATTCGACACATCCCGCATTAAGTTGCACAAAGGCTTTGACTATTTCGGTTCGTAATGGATCCGGCTTACCGACGACCGCAGATACTGCCACAGCGGGATGACCGAGCAAACAATTCTCAATTTCGCCCGGACCAATTCGATATCCCGCTGACGTAATAACATCATCATCCCGACCTACAAACCGTAAAGCCCCACTTTCTTCAAGCATTCCGATATCACCAGTTAACATCCACTCTCCCGCAAACTTTTCCCGGGTTTTGTCCGTATTATTCCAGTATCCGAGAAACATCACCGGTGTCTTTCCTCGAACCGCAATCTGACCCGCTACGCCCGGATCAAGTATGTGACCGAATTCAGAAATGACAGAAACGTCATGACCGGGAACGGGATACCCCATCACACCCGGTTGAGGATCTTCCAGACATCCGCAAGAAGAAACAATCATATTGCATTCAGTCTGGCCATAGAACTCGTTAATCCAGAGTCCGAAAGTTTCTTTTCCCCAATCCAGCAATTCCGCACCCAACGCCTCTCCGGCACTGGCAATGCTGCGCAAAGGGGTTTCCAGCTTTTCACATTCATCCCACGACATTCGCATCATTCTTAATGCGGTGGGAGGCAGAAATGCATTTCGAATACCATGCTTGTTAATGAGGGCAACGGCTGTTTCCGCGCTAAATTTATCCAAGCGACGCGAGACGACGGGAATCCCGTGATGCAACGCAGGCATCAGGACATCCATCAAACCACCAATCCATGCCCAGTCCGCCGGCGTCCACATTTTGTCCCCAACTTGAGGCAGAAAATCATGGCTCATCTCTACGCCTGGCAAATGTCCCAACAAGGTGCGCTGGGCGTGTAATGCTCCTTTTGGATTCCCCGTCGTGCCAGATGTATAGATAATCAAAGCCGGGTCCTCGGCCAGAGTATCCACGGGGTCATATAACTCACTATATTTTGCTACTTCTGCAGCTACATTAAGCGTGTCGAACAACCCGTTTTCCTCAGCAGAATCAATGCATAAAACCTGCGTCAAGTCGGGACACCGGTCTCGTATTGACGAGATTTTCCGAACGCCCTCGTCATTTGTAATAACTACCCGTGCGGATGAGTCAGAGAGCCGGTACTCCAGTGCCTCCTCACCAAAAAGTGTGAACAACGGAATAGAGATCGCCCCCATTTTCCATGCAGCAATATGAGCAATAGCAGTCCAGGGATGCTGAGGCAAGAGTATTCCGATACGATCCTTTTGATTTACCCCAAGAGCGGCAAGCAGATTAGCCAGGCGATTTGATCTGCTTTTGAGACCCTGATAAGTGACTTCCTCAACGGAATGGCCGGATTTTCCACCCGTATCATGGATAATTGCGACCTGCTCGGGGCGAGCAAGCGCCCAGCGGTCACATACATCGACTCCCATATTGTAGCGCTCCGGGATATCCCAGACGAATTCATCTCTAATAACTTTCAGAGATTCTTTTATGATCAACATAGTCTGAATTAGTGTTCAACAAGCGCATGGCGAAAGCGACGTTCTACTGGCTGGTAATTTATAACAAGCGCTGAGATTCTCCTTATAGTTAATCGTATTGATAAAACCCAACACCGGTTTTTCGGCCTAACCGTTTCGCATCCACCATTTGCACCAGCAACGGGCAGGGACGAAATTTCGGATCACCCATTCCGTTCTGAAGCACCCGCAACACAGACAGCACCACATCAAGCCCTATCAAATCAGCCAGCGCCAGGGGACCGAGAGGATGATTCATCCCAAGCTTCATAATCTCGTCGATAGATTCCGGCGTCGCAACTCCTTCGTGGAGGGCAAAAATAGCCTCATTGATCATGGGAATCAAAATTCTATTGGATACAAACCCGGGGCTGTCGTTAGCCAAAACGGGCGTCTTCCCTAGTGCCTGAGTAAGTTGTACTGTCGTATCACAAGTTTGACCGGCAGTTTGCAGAGCACGAATTACTTCCACCAGTTTCATCACCGGCACCGGATTCATAAAATGCATACCAATGACTTTTTCTGGACGACTGGTCTGCGCCGCAAGCCTGGTCAGGGAAATAGACGACGTATTTGAAGCTAAAATCGTATTTTCGGGACAGACGTTATCGACTTCCCTGAAAATCGAAAACTTGACCTCTGGATTTTCTGTTACCGCCTCCACAACAAACTCGGCAGATGCCAGCGCTGCAATAGAAGTCGAACAACTAATGGATGACAAAGCAGCAGATTTATCATCATCATTGATAATCTCTTTTTTTATCATTCTATCCAAACTGGAACCGATAGAAACCACTCCTCGATCCAGCGCCTGTTGACTGATATCGACCAGAGTAACAGCAAACCCGGAAGTGGCAAAAACCTGGGCAATACCATTACCCATTGTGCCCGCACCGACAACGCCGATAGTGTTCAATTTGACATCGTTTATATCCATAAAATGGGCCTACATGTTTCTTCGATACTGCCCGCCCACCTCATACAGGGCTTCAGAAATTTCGCCCAGCGAGCAGTACTGAACCGCATCAATCAACTGTGCGAAAATATTATCGTTTTTAATGGCAGCCTGTTTTATTTTTGCGAGCGCTGAGGCTGATTCCAGCTTATGCGCATCTTTAAATATTGCAAGACGACTGATCTGACTTTGTTTTTCCTGTTCTGTAGAACGAGACAACTCAATGCTCTCGGTCTCTGCTAACACATCCGGATTCAAAAAAGTGTTTACTCCAACAATCGGCAAACTACCCTCGTGCTTTCGATGTTCATAGTACATCGACTCATCTTGTATCTTACCCCGTTGATATCCCGTTTCCATAGCTCCCAGCACGCCGCCACGTTCCGAAATGCGTTCAAATTCACCCAACACGGCTTCCTCAAGAAGGTCCGTCAGCTCATCTATGATGAAACTACCCTGATTTGGATTTTCGTTCATGGCCAGCCCCCATTCTTTGTTGATAATCAGCTGAATGGCCAGTGCTCGACGAACTGACTCATCGGTGGGTGTGGTTATCGCTTCATCAAAGGCGTTCGTATGCAGACTGT
Source organism: Gammaproteobacteria bacterium (assembly GCA_024679435.1). Taxonomy (GTDB): domain Bacteria; phylum Pseudomonadota; class Gammaproteobacteria; order Arenicellales; family Poriferihabitantaceae; genus JAIBDK01. Next base: position 7,066 of record JAIBDK010000101.1, read on the forward strand.
TACAATTGTCGTAGATCGCAATCAGCGCCTGCAAAGTGGTTCGAATATCATTGAAATCAATTTCCTGAGCGTGAAGAGAACGGCCTGACGTCTGAATATGATACTTAAGTTTTTGCGAACGCTCACTTGCGCCGTATCGATCGCGCATTGCCACCGCCCAAATCCGTCTCGCAACGCGTCCCATCACGGTATACTCCGGACACATACCATTGCTGAAGAAAAACGATAAATTGGGTGCAAACTCATCAATATTCATACCACGAGCCAAATAAGCTTCGACATAAGTGAATCCGTTGGAAAGCGTAAACGCCAACTGACTAATCGGATTAGCACCAGCTTCAGCAATATGGTACCCGGAAATTGATACCGAGTAGAAATTTCTGATTCTGTTCCAGGAAAAGTATTCCTGAATATCACCCATTAACTTGAGGGCAAATTCCGTAGAAAATATACAGGTATTCTGTCCCTGGTCTTCCTTTAGAATATCAGCCTGAACCGTTCCCCGCACACTGGCAAGGGCATCTGCCCTAAGAGCCGCATACTCGTTGTCGTTCGGTTGCCTGTTATTCTCTTCCAGAAACTTATCTGCCTGCTGGGCAACAGCAGCATTTAAAAACATCGCCAAAATAATTGGGGCCGGCCCGTTTATCGTCATCGAAACCGAGGTCGCAGGGTCACACAAATCAAAACCGTCATACAACGCTTTCATATCATCCAGAGTAGCGATGGAAACTCCTGAATTACCCACCTTGCC
>JAIBDK010000360.1 GCA_024679435.1 Gammaproteobacteria bacterium
AGAGGCAACAACAGAGTCAAATTTCATCAGGTTTTTCATGTTTCAAATTTATGTTTGATTAAGTGTCGTAGCGCATCTCCAGTGAAACGGAATCCGCAAATCGAAGTGCGTGGGGTTTGTCAATCCTAACGCTGGCAGCCGCCACAGCCTCATGTTCCGCACAAATGTCGAGAACGTCTCCAACGAGCTTTTCAAGCAACAGGAAACTCCCCTCCTCCACACAGGAAATGACACGCTTGGTAATGGTTTTATAGTTTAATGCACTCTCAACACAGTCCTCGTATATACCGGAGTTTGTCCGATAGGTGATTTTGATATTGACAATGACATCCTGCTTTTTAGTTCTCTCATCAGGATTGAATCCAATGAGGGTTCGTAGACGCAGATTGCTGATACAAATTTGTGCTGTTGTCGCTAAAACACGCTTGCGAGGCACAAAGGATTTACCCACTGACACCAGTTTTTGGGTCGATACCTTATTTTGAGAACGTTCCATTAGTTTTTAATAGCTTTGAATTTCGGTTGAAAATACAACCTCCAACGTCAAGGACATGTGAAGAACAATCAGTCCGCTTCACAACATAAGCATTTCCCCATAACCAATATCCATTCAGTTTGCCCCTCCATCCGGTCTCGATTCAATCAGCGGGTTTTTATCTTTAAATATCTCAGTCTATTCACATATCATTTTGTCCAGACAAACCAACAAATCAAAGACAACAACGATCCAGGCAATACGATTACCTTTCATATTCTTTTATGCAATTTTCGCTATACAGCAACAAGTGCTGGTAATGCTGTCTCAGGTTGAATTTGCATCCAGCCGGAAGAAATTTCTTATCAGGCCAGCCAATTAAACCCGCCACCTGGACAGGGACAAAGGGTCGCCATGACAAAATAAATGCATTACCATAAACAAACTCAAATCATGAATCAGGCGAGTTAAATCGTCTCTTAAATCTGACGAGCTAAAGCCGGGTTTTATCCGATGACGGACAGGCAGAGCCATAACTTTTTGGGTTTAAAAATAAACAGCCACACACTCTAATTTACCTGATGGCTTAGAAAATACCAGGAAACTGCATATGACACGTGACCCTCGCTATGATGTTTTATTCGAACCGATCCAAATTGGACCCGTCACGGCTAAGAACCGGTTTTATCAGGTTCCACATTGTGCCGGTATGGGGCATAGATATCCCTTCGCTAATGCCGAACATAGAAAAGTCAAAGCCGAAGGAGGCTGGGCGGTCGTCTGCACCGAGGAGTCTGAAATACATCATTCTTCCGAGATATCTCCTTCCACAGAATCCAGAATCTGGGATGAGAAAGACATGCCGGCGCTCCAACTATTAACGGATGGAGTCCACCAGCACGGAGGCCTTGCTGGAATAGAGCTGGTTTATATTGGATATCATGGTCCGAATCGATACAGCCGAGAAGTGCCTATGGCGCCATCAAACACCGTCGTTGACAGCTACGAACCCTTACAGGCAAGGGCCATGGACAGGCAAGACATTAGAAACCTTAGACGTTGGCACAAACAGGCAGCGGTGCGTGCGCGAAATGCGGGCTTTGATATAGTATATGCCTATGCAGGTCACGATATGAGCTTGCCCATGCATTTTTTGTCGAAACGCCATAACCAAAGGTCAGATGAATATGGTGGTTCCCTCGAAAACAGGGTGCGTCTGTTTCGTGAACTCATTGAAGAAACCAAAGAGGCTATCGGCGACAAATGTGCAATTGCTGTGAGATTGGCAGTGGATGAGTTGCTGGGTGAATCAGGTATCAATAGTGATGGGGAAGGTAAAGAAATTGTTTCAATGCTGGCCGAGCTACCAGATTTATGGGACGTCAATATAAGTGGTTGGTCAAATGATTCTATGACATCCCGATTCAGTGCAGAGGGCTTTCAGGAAGAATACACAGCATTCGTTAAATCAGTGACGACCAAACCGGTTGTGGGCGTAGGTCGGTTTACCTCCCCTGACACGATGTTGAGTCAGATTCGTCGTGGGGTGCTCGATTTTATCGGCGCAGCGCGGCCATCCATCGCCGATCCGTTTTTGCCTGCAAAAATTGATGCCGGCAGAGAGAATGATATCCGGGAGTGTATTGGATGCAATATATGTGTTGCATCTGACAATATCGTTACCCCCATTCGTTGCACACAAAATCCTACCGCGGGTGAAGAGTGGCGACGAGGGTGGCATCCGGAAAGAATTCAGCCTATCAAGGCAAACAAGGTGGCTGAGGCGAAAGAATCTGTTCTGATAGTGGGCGGCGGACCTTCAGGGCTTGAATGTGCTCGGGCCTTGGCCCAGCGGGGCTATCGGATTACGCTAGCGGACTCGGAATCAGAAATTGGTGGCCGGGTAGTGCTTGAATCGCGATTGCCGGGCTTGTCAAACTGGATCCGGGTCCGCGATTATCGAACCGGACAACTGGACCAAATGCTGAATACGGAAGTGTTCTCCAATAGCACCATGGATGCGTCGCTGGTCAAGGAATTTGGTTGTGATCATGTTGTGCTAGCAACCGGGAGCCACTGGCGCCGGGATGGAAAAGGCCGACAACATAAACAGCCCATTCCCGGGCTTGAGAGTTTTCCGGTTTTTACTCCAAACGATCTATTGAGCCAGACATTTAATCCGGACCAATTGGGTTCGGGAGGCGTTGCAATTTTCGACGACGATCACTATTACATGGGTGGCATCCTCGCGGAAAAGCTTGCCAAAGGGGGACTCAAGGTAACTTTAATCACGCCGGCAAGCGAAGTCTCTACCTGGACACAACATACACTGGAACAGGATCGAATTCAGACCCGTCTGCTTGAACTGGATGTAAATGTTGTTCAGCAACGACGACTCGCCCGGTTAAACGCTAAGGAAATTGAAGTTGCCTGCATATACACAGGCCGGACCGAATCTATCGACTGCCAATCGATCGTTTTGGTCACGGAGCGCGCGCCCGAACGACGGTTGTTTGATGAGCTTATAAAACGGAGAAATTTCGGAGAGCTGGATCAGGTCAAATCAATTCGTCTTGTTGGCGATGCGCTGGCGCCCAGCACTATAGCCGCTGCGGTTTATAGTGGGCACCGGTGCGCCAGAGAATTTGGCCAGCAGATTGATTTAGATACGGCGCCTTTTAAGCGAGAAATGCCGTGGTACGGAAATCACTGATTACGGTGAGTCGAGTGGCAT
>JAIBDK010000459.1 GCA_024679435.1 Gammaproteobacteria bacterium
CACTTTACCGCTGTAATCAGGCCACTCCAGCCGTAAGTGCCTGCATAGCCAAGTAAATCAGCACCCTGCACGAGGATAATATCCTCACCGTTGTACAAGGTTATCTCGATGACACTGTCGCTAAAATATCTTCTTTGAGGACCCATCCCTCCGGTCATAAAGGTAGCTCCTACCTGAGCATAGGTATAGCTGGTGAGGTCGGCACCCAGCACTCTGTACTCATAGCCAAGATTTTCTTTTAGCGCTTGGTTGAGTTGAGCAAGGGTGATGCCGGCACCGGCGGATATTTCCCGGCGCTTCCTGTCGATGACAATTTCATCCAGTGCAATGTTCGCAAGCCTCTTCGAGTCTCCACACTCAATCCGAGGCTGTGGGGTGGTGGAAAATTGTAATCCAACTATCGGTTTTTCTGGTATCGGTCTTGCCTGAAAAACACCGCCGCCAGCGGAAGCTCCTGATAGTGGCAGAAAAAGTATATCAGTTCCGTGGGTGGATTTAATTTTATTAAGGCAACGTTGAAAGTTATCTCGATTCACAGAGTAAGCAATATCATAAAGAGCCAGATTGTTTTCTCCATCCCTGATTTCGGTTTTAACTTGTTTCAGAGCGTAATTGTCTGCTTTCATTTTTTGCTTTGTCCGGTTGAACTTGAAAGATACCAGTAAACCTGTTCGGGTAGAATCCAAATAGTTAATAAATCTCTACAATACGTTGCTCTTATGGCCATAGTTTATTTGAATATGGGTGGTCGTTTTTTTAGTCTGAGTTGATTTGCTGATATTATTCTTTTTTTACGTAACTAACTGCGGGAACACTTTAAATATTATGAAAAAGCGACCTTTGATTGTTTTTCCAGATGCCGATTTGGCAGAAGCGAGCTCCTATGACCACCTTTTTAAAAGGCTTGAAAACGTTGCGGATTTTCAAATTTTTTCCGGAGAGCCGTCTTCAGAGGAGGAGTTTATGCAAAGGGTAGAAGGTGCGACCGGAGTTTTACTGGGTTGGGATTTTCCTTCGGCAGTTATGCGCAAAGCGAATAGCCTTGAAGTCATTTCATTCTCCGGAATTGGGGTCAGTAAATTTGTAGATATGGAGCAGGCGCTGGAACGAAACATAACTGTTTGCAATTGTCCCGGGTATGCCGATATCACGGTGGCTGAACACACAATGGGCTTGTTGTTGTCAACAACCCGGCATATTGGACTGCTGGATAGAAAACTGCGAAGCGGATTGTGGGATCAGTCCAGAGAAGGGATTGAACTTAATGGCAAGACCATAGGTTTAATCGGTTTTGGAGGTATCGCCCGACATTTTGCAAAATTGTGTCAGGCTTTTGGCATGACGGTTAAAGTTTGGACGCGGAGCATGGACCCCGAGTACGAGCGCGAATACGGAATCAAACTGTGCACTCTTGATGATCTTTTGGGTGGAAGTGATATTATCTCACTTCATCTGGCTTCAAATTCGCAAACACAAAACATCATTGACAAGTCCGCATTTTCCAGAATGCGAGATGGAGTGATTTTTCTGAATACCGCCCGAGCAGAATTGGTAGATGAGACGGTTATGATTGATGCGCTGCAATCGGGAAAAATTTCTATGGCCGGGCTCGATGTGTTTCATGCAGAACCTCTTCCTGAATCAAATCCTTTGCTGACCATGGAGAATGTGATTGTCACACCCCACATAGCTTATAACACGCCCGATGCGACACATCGTTTATTCGAAATGGCTGTTGAAAACCTGCAAAGCTTTTTCGCCGGAAATCCGATAAATGTTGTGACATGCTGAAATTGACTGGCTTCAGGGTCTTTACTAACAGGGCGCTAGTTGTTCGTATCTTTGATCGAGGCGATGCCCGCACTCATTTTTAATTTGCTAGCCAGAGTGAGTACGAGTCAATCAAAGCGGATGATTTCAGCTTGCTATAGTTCCGGTAATCGCTTTGACTTCGA
>JAIBDK010000229.1 GCA_024679435.1 Gammaproteobacteria bacterium
ACAGAATAATGATGAAGTAGCGAATAATCACAATGGTTTCGTAAGGTAATGAATATTAAAATTTAGCGGCTTTTAGCAAATTAGGGTAGCAAATGTACAATTAACCAGAACTGAATCAGCGCCCTATTTCGGAATCGTCAACTACTTAAAGATAACCATTCAGATTACGACAAAAGATCGTTGAAATACGCTGAGGGCGGATTATTGCCGAATTTGTGGCATAAAAGTAGTCAGAAACGCACAAATACGACAATATTTCCCATAAATCTGCCGCTATCAGTTCCTTATTATGGCGCAATGATCCTCGTTTTCCATGATTTTTAAAAACTTATGTGCTTGATTTTAATGTGTTTTAAAGGTTTTTTTGATTCTAGTCAGAATTTTCTAACAAAACATTAAAAAATTGTAATATTCATGCAGATTATGTGGTAGAGTCCGATCCGTGACTTGGGAAAGCAGTTGAATTTGTAGCTTTTGACAAGTTTTTCGCAAAGTCATTTAAAATTTAAATTTTACTTTACTTACAAAAAATTCAATTTAGAGGTATATCTCAATGAATAAAAAACTACTAGCCCTTGCAGTTTCAGCTGCAGTAATGGCACCTGTAGCAGCGCAAGCTGATGTAACAGTATACGGTCGAATCAACAACGCTCTTGATTTCAACAGCGTAGATGGAGGCGACAGCAATACTGACCTTTCAAACGTATCTTCACGTTTTGGAATCAAGGCCAGCTCAGATCTGGGCAACGGCATGACAGCTTCTGCTCGTTACGAGTTCGCAACTGTTACTGATAAAGAGTTGAATAACATTGCTGATCTTCGAATCGGTACCGTTGGAATCTCCGGTGGCTTTGGTAGCATCACTGTGGGTAACCAGTGGAGTGCATTCTACGACATCGTAGGTACTCACATTGATCCAACTTACACAGTTGGCTACTACATGTACTCTTCTTTCGCTGGTGGTCCTTACCGAGCTTCAAACACCATCAAATACTCTAACTCCTTCGGTCCGGTTTACCTGGAACTTGATGTTCGAGTTAACGATAGTGACGAGCCAAGAGCGATTGCTGAAAAAATCAACGGTAACGGCCTTGGTCTGGGTGTAAGCTTTGCAGCTACCGATAACCTGACCATTGCTGCGGCTTTCGATGCTGAAGATGAATCAGCGGCTGACGGAAACGGTGATGTTGATCGTACCGGTCTTGCAGCTAAGTGGGCTTCAGGCGGCTGGTATGCAATTGTTGGCTGGCAGGAAACTGATGAAGACGGTGGCGACACAGTTGACAACGCTTCTATCTATGTCGGCAGCAATATTGGTGATTCAACCAACCTGATGGTGGGTTATCAGTCTGCAAGCAGCGATGCGAACGGTGATGCTGATCAGTTTATTCTTGGTCTGTACCACAACATGGGCGGCGGTCTGAGACTTTATTATGAAGGAACTGCAGTTGGTTATGATAACAGCGCTGATGTTGACGTTCATCTGCTTGGAATGCGAATCGATTTCTAATTTGAAATCTACGTAATCCAGAAAAAGCCGGGAAGCGTAAGCAACCCGGCTTTTTTTATGCCCGTTTATAAACTTTTTATGCGATTGTAGATTTTCCCATTTGAGAGCGATAAGCTTTAAATGTTTCGCCCTTTTTTGATCGACGGGAAATTACTCAGACAAGTCCTTCCCTAACGCATTATTCTCCGTTAAATCAATATTCTGGGTTCTTTTCGTCGATTTGTTTTTGTGCTTTTTGATCGCGTTGGAATTTCTCAGGCTAAGCATCGTTTAGGCCAAAGACGTATTAGGGCTTTCTAAAAATCGTGCTAATTGAGAATCCAGTTTCCTTCCTCATCCAGTATGTCGGCGTTTGCCAGTATCGCGATGACTTCTCCAAGCTCAGTTTCATATTTGCGCCAGCGTTCCGTTGAGCTGGTATAAATGCCTTCGCGTACCTGCCAGATACTGGCGGTTCTGACTGCGGTATCGGACCGGCCGGTATCAAGACATCCGTCTTCCCAGTCTAGTCCAGCCCCGGCGATCAGTTTGCGCGTTTCATTTTCGTTATCTGCGACAAACTGTTCATAGACGACGTTGTAAATCTCGTCAGCAAACAGGGTATTCCAGTGCTTCATTAATGCGTCGTATCGGATATAGTAATTTGCCAGTGCCGGCAGATTGTAGACAAAACTGATATCTGAGCCGTAAAGCTGAAAATAGTTTGAGGTAATAACATCGAGAGGATGTCGACGACAATGCACGATTGAAGCATCCGGGAATAATGATTTAATCAACCACACATGGGCAAAGTTGAACGGCATCTTATCGGTAAACAAAGGGGTCTGAAGATTGTGCAATCGATTTACCCAGTCCAGATACTCTTCAGCTTCAGCAGATAGCTCCTGCTCCGTCAGTCCGAGAAAATCCCCGGGATACGACCGCATCGGCTGCGCGCGTTTTTCTAGTCGGGTAATTGCTTTCTCAATACAGGGCAACTCACCACATCCGGTTACCGCTGAATGTCGGGATAGAACCTGTTCAATTAACGTCGTCCCGCTGCGCGGCATTCCAAGCACGAAAACTGGATTTTGTTCCAATGTGGTCTTACAGGTTGTTGTGGGTCTCGATGTTAGTACTCTGGGGATAGTATCAATGTGACTGTAATATTTATCCAGATCAATTCTGGATTCCTTGAATTTAAGATCATTACCGATTTGATAAACTTTAAACGCTTCGCGGTTCATGCCGCAATCGTCATAAATCTTTCCGAGCGCAAATGAAAGCTTGATTCTGATCAGGTCTGACAGATCATCCGACTCATTCCAAAGTTGAATAACCGCCTGGGCATCTTTATCTTCTATGCTTCTGAACTTCTTCATGGTTGCTATATTTCTATAAGCCTCTGCATGGGTCGGATCAAGTTTTAATGACTGTCGGTAGTGATGTTCTGCCTGCTTCTTGTTGCCCAATGAAGACCAGGCGAGTCCGAGATTGTTTTCATACTCGGCATTGTTGGGTTCCTGTGCAACCGCTTTTTCATAATATGCTCTGGATTTTTCAATTCCATCCAGTTGAAAATAGGCACCACCCAGAGAATTGAGTGCTTTTGCATCGTCGGGCACCAGGTCAAGTAGTTTCTCTGCGAAACGTATCGCGCCGAAATGGTCTCGTATTACCTCCCGAAAAGACAAGCTTAGACGCAGAACTTCTTCGTTAGCGGTGTGGCCTTTTTCAAGTTCGGCGATGAGTGGTGAAGCTTCATTATAATTTTTTTGGGTAATCAGTAACCTTCCCCGCAGGAGCTTGACTCTGAACTCGTCAGGGAACTTTAAAAAAAGCTCATTAGTCAACGCTTCGGCAGCGTCGAGCTGACCGTTGCCGAACTCAAGATTTGCCAGGTTTATTTTTGCATCCATATTGGTGGAGTCTGCATGCAGACTCTCAGTAAAACTTTTTCGCGCAGCCTCTGTTTCTCCGTTTTCAGCCTGAATAGAACCGAGCAGATTGAGCGCCCGTGGATGACCGGGAGCAAACTGTAATGCTTTGGCGATGGACGCTTCGGCCTTTTCGTAATCGTTCAGCTCCTTCTGAGATATGCCCAGATTGGCCCAGGCGTCTACTTGATTGGGAGCAAGTTCGAGGCATTGTTGATAGGCTTCGACCGCCTTTAGATGATTCTTAACGTGTTGTTGACAAAGCCCGAGGTTGTACCAGATCACGGCGCTGTTAGGGAGCTGTTTAGACAGTTTAATAAAGCCTTTTCGAGCGTCTTGAATATTGCCGGACTGAAGATTTCGCGCGGCTTTTTCGAATGTTTTTTGTAAATGATTTGCGGATGAACTCGCCATAATAAGTTTCCTAAAGCGTGTCCGCGATGAGTTTTTTTAATAAGTGAGGGTTATTTTCGATATCGGCGTAGCTTTCTTTCATACTAAACAGGTTACCCGCCTGTTTGGGTAATGGGACGTCAATACCAATGGCATTTTTGATGGCCTCAGGGAATTTGGCGGGATGTGCCGTTCCCAGAACCACGGTGGGGGTTTCGGTATCCCCTTCCTGTCTGGCGGCTGATACGCCGATTATGGAATGGGGGTCGATTATTTCACCCGTTCCCTTATATACTGATTTGATATCTTTCGCCGTTTGTCGGTCATCCAGCCGGTAGGCGCTGAAATCCTGTTTTGCTTTGTCAAGCAGATTGCCTTCTATTTCGAATTTCCCGGTGCTGGAAAAAGAGGACATTAAGGCGTTGAGTCGGCTCGCGTCATGATCTAAAAGTTCAAACAGATATCTTTCAAAATTACTGGATATGCCGATATCCATACTCGGAGAAAGAGTCGGCTTTACGCCTTTTTGTTGCATGATGCCGGTTTCGAAAAAACGGGTGAGAATATCATTTTCATTGGAACCGATGATCAGCTTACGGATAGGTAACCCCATTTGTTTGGCGGCATAACCAGCGAGTACATTGCCAAAGTTTCCCGTTGGTACTGAAAAGTTGATTTCCCGATCAGGTGCGCCCAGAGCCAGAGCGGCTCTGAAATAGTAAATGACCTGAGCGGCGATTCGGGCCCAGTTAATGGAGTTTAC
>JAIBDK010000226.1 GCA_024679435.1 Gammaproteobacteria bacterium
CTTATTTCGGCCTTCTGTGATTCAAGATTTTCAACAACCGTGGCATACCGGGTTCTAAACTGACGAATTTCATCAACCTGATTCTTTCTGGCATCGACAACGTATCGATGCATCATCAGCAATTGCAATGACCGTGCAGGATCTTCGCCGTTGAGAACGAGACTGAGACTGTCTTTTTGATCAAGCATAAATCCCGATCGCACTACTTTCAAAAGACTTTTGCGCACTTTTTTTTCCCGAACCTGCATGTTAAACAGATCCAGACGCGCCTTCATTTTACGAACTTTGAGGTCTTCCAGTTCCGTCATTGAATTGCGACGTTCCAGGTTCAAACCGACCAGCTGCTTTTCAATACCAAGCAAATCTGAACTTACCAGAGATTCCTTCTCTCTCTCAGTATCCAGTCGTTGCTGCAGGTTATCAATTTTTTCCCTAAGCGTATCAAGCTCCCCCCGAGTTATATACTCATTTGCGCCAACCGCTGTCCAGAAACCTGAAAAGCACAAAAATACCATGGCACCCAAATAGGAAGGAGGCCATAAAAATTCAAGAAAATGCCGTCGCAATAATCGGATATTTATACTGCCCTCCCCCATATTTGGAACGTTTCTTGAAAACCTTAATGCCTAATATTAGTGTATAATCGCGTGAAATTATAGCGGTGCTTTCAGCTCTGGATTTAGGCAATCAATTAGTCTTTTGACCAACCATTCGATTAGCCAGTGACCTGTTCATCTGCACGACCATTTTTCGTATTCCCCCAGACCATTTAATCAAATTTTTCTATGTATATCGACTTCCTCACTGAGTACTGGTACCTGTTTACTATGCTTTTGGTCATTTTATTTCTCCTCAGCATGGACCCAAGTTCGCGTGGCGGTGCGGGCTCGAAAATAATCAGTCCCGTTCAGATACCACCACTGCAAACTCGCCAACATGCTGTCATCGTAGACCTTAACGAGAAGGACAAATTTCGTGAAGGCCATGTTTCACAATCCATAAATATTCCATTCTCATCTCTGGAAGATAGCATCGGGAAAATTCGAAAGCACCAGAAAAAACCGGTCATCTTAACCTGTGAAAATGGCGTAAATTCAAAAAAAGCCATGGCGACATTGAAAAAGCATGACTTTGCCGACATCTACAGTCTCTCCGGAGGACTGGCAGCATGGCGAAAGGAAGGACTTCCTCTGGAAAAAAGCTGAATCCCCAATCACAAACTGCTAATAAACTGAATACCGACATGGCCGAACAAGAAAATAAGGACACCAATAGCACCACTCAACAACCGGCTCCGCGATTTGAAACCGTCAGAGTCTATTTAAAAGATGCTTCATTCGAAGCCCCCGCTTCACCGGAAGTATTTCTCCAACAAGCTGAAAAACCTAAAACAGAGGTAGAAGTTCTGCTGGATTACCGGACCCTCGATGAAGCATCCGGGCTTATTGAAATTGTTGTAAAGATTACGGTCACTTCAAAAGTCGGTGAAAACACCCTGTATCTGGCAGAAGTACACCAGGCCGGGCTGTTTCAGATTCAGCATCCGGACCCGAATGCCCGAGGTATCGTAATGGAAGTAACCTGTCCCCATATCTTGCTGCCGTTTGCCCGCGAAGAGTTAAACAACCTGATCACCAAAGGCGGCTTCAGTGCCTTTTTGCTGGCCCCGGTCAACTTTGATGCGCTGCATCGAAATAAAAAAGAACAACAGCAAAACGAAAAAGAAACTCCGGTGAACCCGGAATCGCTAAACTGAGCCCAATTCAAGCAGAAACTCTCTCGACATGCTTCCAAATCATGTATCAGTGCTGGGTGCGGGATCATGGGGAACCGCGTTGGCGGTACTCCTGGCGCACAATATTTCGCGTATTACCCTGTGGGGGAGAGATCCGAATCAAATCAATGACATCTGCAAAAATGCAGAGAACCAGAAGTATCTACCCGAAGTTCCGCTACCGGAAAATCTCCATGCGACAAGCGATATCGCAGACACAGTTGATGATTCATTATGTTTCCTGATCGCCGTCCCTAGCAAGGCCTATCGAGAAACCCTGGAATTGTTAAAAAAGGCAATACTTGCCTCAGACAAGAATCCAGAAAACAGCACGATTATCTGGGCAACCAAAGGCTTCGACCCCGATGACGGAAAACTTCTTAGTCAGGTAACTGAAGAAGTATTTGGCACATTCGACAATCAGGGGGTGATATCGGGGCCCAGCTTTGCCAGAGAGACCGCCGTCAGTCTCCCTACTGCACTTACCCTGGCCTGCCGGTCAGAAGAAGTTGCTCAATCGCTGTCATCCTGGTTCAGAACAGAATCAACCCGGGTATACTTTAGCGATGATCCTGTGGGAGTCCAACTGGGTGGAGCAGTAAAGAATGTCATGGCAATCGCTGCTGGCATTAGCGATGGCCTCGGTTTTGGAGCCAACGCCAGAACCGCTCTGATAACCCGCGGATTATCCGAAATGAGACGTTTAGGAATGAAACTTGGCGGCCGCTCAGAGACCTTCATGGGTCTCACCGGAGTCGGGGACCTGATACTGACCTGCACAGATAATCAATCTCGCAATCGCCGCTTCGGCATCGGACTTGGAGAGGGCGAATCAAGCAATCAGATTGCCCTCAAAATCGGTCAGGAAATTGAAGGCATCAATACTGTACATGAGCTATTTGGTATCAGCCAAAGATATCAGATAGACATGCCGATTACCGAGCAGGTTTACCACATTATCTATGACAATGCAGACCCGGCAGAAGCAGTTCAAAAGCTGTTAAGACGAGATCCTAAAGCAGAATCGGTCTAGTCGAATTGGTCTGTCCATATTCCTGTGGTTTTGGGGCCGGCTAATCAGGTCGACCCTCCCTCCTCAAAGTTACAGCGCGGTTTAAGCGGAATTCAAAGTGCAAAAGTTATTTTGGCGCCAGGCTTCATAAACCACCACAGCAACGCTGTTCGATAGATTCAGGCTTCGGCTGTCTTCACGCATGGGAATGGTTAACCTGCAATCCGGGTCGACGCGATGTCGTGCCTCTTCGGAAAGCCCTCTGGTTTCTGACCCAAATAGTAAAATATCACCATCCCGATACTGAAATTCACTATATGGTTTTTGACTTTTTGTAGACAGAGACACCAGCCGACCCGCTACCCCGACACAAAATGCTTCCCAGCCATCCCAGCACTCAATTCGGGCGGTTTCATGATAATCCAGCCCGGCGCGTCTTAATTGCTTCTCCTCTAAACTGAATCCCAGCGGGCCAATTAGATGAAGACGGAAACCGGTATTGGCACATAATCTAATGATATTACCCGTATTCGGTGGAATTTCCGGCTCAAACAAAGCGACTGAAAAAACCATTAAAATGGCTTAACCACGACCAGTATCACTATAGCAGTCAGATACAAAACCGGGACTTCATTCATCCAGCGATAGTAGATATGGCTTCTCGGGCTCACCCCGTCACGAAACGCTTTCAGCTCACGATAACACCAAAAATGATGAACAAGCACCAACCCTACCAGCACCATTTTAGCAGTCAGCCAATTCCCGGAGAAACCATAACCGAACCATAACCACAAACCGAGTCCGATAGTGACTACTGCTCCTGGAGTCATTATTCCGTAAAACAATTTGCACTCCATGACCTTGAAGCGGTCAATACTTATGGAATCGAGAGCCTGAGAGTGATAAACATAAAGCCTTGGCAAATAAAACAGCCCGGCAAACCAGGTAACCATAGCAATAATATGAAACGATTTGATCCAGAGCATTTCCAAAACCCGTTTAACTGCAATCAATTCTATCAGGCTTTAAAGGAATTAAACCCAAAAACGGATTCATCACTGCAGATGATTACTATTTGGTGAACAAAAAAAAGGACGGCCAAAGGCCGTCCTGAATCGATAAACACCAATGGAGGATTAAAACTAGGCGGCGCGCTGAATGTTTCGTGAAACTTCGCTAGTCTCACTATGCAAAACATTAAGTTTCGCAAAAGCAGCGGGGCGCTTTACTACCTGACCGATCTCGGATCGATCAATACCGATGTCTTTCAGCATTCTGTCAGACATTGTATTCAGTTGCTGGATAGCGATACGTCGCTCGTTCCAGGCTAGAAGTCGGTCGAAGGTACGGGCTATTAGGCCTCGACGGAAAGTCCCTTCGACTACGTTTGAGTTAATACTTGTTATGTTGCTCATAATATTTGCTTTTCAGTAATAGCAATTAGTGGATTACAGTCATGATGACTGTTAGCATTGTGAGAGCACCGATGTACGCTGCACCCACTTTAATCAACATCTCGTTAACCATTTTAAAGTACCCTCTGTTTGTTTATTGCAGTATTCCTGCTGAGTGGCTATTTGCCGATGGTGGGACTATACGGCTGATTATTCTTGGACACAAACGAATTGTTTTCATACAATGCATGAGGATTTACTCATACATAAATTTCTATATTAGTCATGGCTGTTGGATATCCCCCAATCTCCGCACTAAGAGCGCTGGAAGCCTCAGCCAGACATTTAAGCTATACACGGGCCGCAGAGGAACTATTCGTCACTCAAAGCGCAATCAGCCACCAGATAAAACACATTGAGGAACTGTGGGAGACAAAGCTATTTGAACGAA
>JAIBDK010000432.1 GCA_024679435.1 Gammaproteobacteria bacterium
GGTACTGGTTTACAACATGCCAGATGATGCCAAGCGCCAGGCTCGGGATGACATTTATGATGCTCTGGAAAATAGCCGGCTCAAGCATCGCATAGCCGAAACCTGGGCTCTGGAACAAACCGCAAAGGCACACGGCTCTATCGAGGCGGGTGGTTGTGATGGTTGTGTGGTTGTAACGATAGATTAGTCTGACAATCAAATTATCATGATAGCAAATACACCCGAGCCGCCTTATTACGCTGTAATTTTTACCAATATTCAAACCAGTGATCTTCGAGGTTATGAAGAAATGGCTGATCACATGCTGGAACTGGCCCGGCAGCAGCCCGGATATTTGGGTTTTGAGTCTGCCCGGGACGGGTTGGGTATTGCGGTTTCTTACTGGCAGGATGAAGAATCCATACTTGCCTGGAAAAAACAGCTAGACCACCAGCTTGCTCAGAAAACAGGGAGGGAGAGGTGGTACGTGGATTATCGTACTCGAATTGCCAAAGTTGAAAGGGACTACACCAGGGATAGCTCCCTCTTGTCGTTCTGAGAGCGCGAAACGAACACAATGATGTACCAGAGTAACCCGTGAAGCGGGCTATTTTAAAAATGAATTAACAGGGAATATCAGGATAAGCTGCAGAGCGTGTTCCGGCGATGGGGTTATTGTCACCGGCGTGATAAGTAAAAACCACAGAGGTCTTTATCTGATCGCTGTTGTTTCTCCCCGCGGCGTGCAACGTGCGGCTGTGAAAAAACAGGACATCGCCGGGCTCCAGCTGGGCGGAGACTGCAGTATCAATTAACGTCTGGTTTTCCTCAAGATCCAGACGCAGAAATAATGCGCCATCAAATCGACCGCGTTCAATATGGCCGTGATGGGAGCCGGGTATCAATTGCATCCCGCCGTTATGATCTTGTTCCTGCCCCAGTGCCAGCCAGACACTTACCAGATCTGGGCGATCAAATGACCAGTATCGATTGTCCTGGTGCCATAAGGTCGCGCTGCTGTATCCCGGGTGTTTGGTCATTACGCAGTTATGATGATTCTGAGATAGGGAAATCGAATCTGTATGCATAAGTTGCTTGACCCGCTGCGTTACATCGGTACTGGACGCCCAGTCTCTGAAAATTCGATCTCGGGTATAAGCGTGGAGTAATCGTCGGGGCGTATTTCCCCCCGGAGATAATCTGTCTGCAGGCGATCCGGGGTACTGCACATCGGTTTCAAATTCTACCGGTGCCAGTGCCGGATTCACGGAATTTAATATCGACTCTCTCATTTCTGTGCACCGCCGGGTACTCGCCAGTTTGCGTTCGATGATAAAGCCCTGGTCGGTGAACAGGTTGATTTGCGATGATGAAAACATGATTCGTGGATAATACTATCAACTGGTTACAATCTTAAACAACATTTCCTGGATTTCGGGCATTGTTATTGGCGTCATTTCAGCAATACACTATACACGACCAAAACAGTAGAATATTTGAATGACAAAATCACCGCAAAGCTTGCCGGATTCTGGGCTGTTAACAAGTATAGGAGCCCCTTCGGCTGGTTTAGATGGCAAAGACATCCGCTTAGCGCGGGCTATATGATGGTCGACTTTTTCTGTTTAAGGAGGTTATGAAAATGAAGAATAGGAATGTTGCCGGGAACTTTGGCATAGAGTTTTTTGATGTTGATTTGAGTAAGGTGACCGACCAGGAACTGGTTGAGGTGCGAGAGGCGCAAAACAATCATGGGGTGGTTTTTTTTCGGGATCAGAATCTTGACTGTGATCAGCATATTCAGTTTGCCAAACGATTTGGCAACATTGTAGTGAACCGCTTTTTTGAGAATGTTGATGGCTATGAAGAGATTGCCATGGTTCGCAAGGAGCCTCATCATGGCACGGTAGTGGGCGAAAACTGGCATACTGATCATTCTTATGATCAGGCTCCGGCTCTGGGCTCTATTCTGTATGCCAGAGAGGTCCCAAGTGTTGGAGGCGATACCCTGTTTGTTAACACATATCTAGCCTATGAGGCCCTGTCTGACGGTCTGAAATCAACGTTACAAAATCTTAAAGCCGTTCACGGCAGTGAGCACGTGTTCAGCAAAGCAGCAGTGGAAGGGTTTGAGCCTGATGAAGATCGATTTCACAATTTCGATCAGGCGATTCAGGAAAGTATTCATCCGGTGGTGATCGTTCACCCAAACAGTGGTCGTAAATCACTTTACGTAAACCCGCTTTTCACCCTCGGTTTTGAAGGATGGACTCGTGATGAGTCTGCACCACTGCTGAACTATCTTTGTGAGCATAGCCTCAAACCTGAATTCCGGTTGCGTTACCGTTGGCATAACGACTCCATCGCGTTTTGGGATAATCGTGCGACCTGGCATCAGGCTCAGAATGATTATCCCACTGAGCGCAGGGTAATGCA
>JAIBDK010000186.1 GCA_024679435.1 Gammaproteobacteria bacterium
ATTTATCATGCAAGAGGCGTGTCCGAATTTAAAAATTGAATTGTACGCTACCCAAAAAATTCAACAACCATTCAATCCGGCATATTTTGCACAATTAAGCGCGCAAGACCTGCACAAGAAGTTATTTTGGCTTGAAAGAGAAGCGTCTAACAGGGTTTTTCCTGATAAGACAGGTATCCAACTTTTAGCAGCCTGTTAGGTAAAGGAAAAATCTCTTTATTGAGGGGGGGGGGGGGCGCGCCACGCATAGTATTGTATGTTTACTGTTCTCCCCTATTCTATTGCAACTCTCCTTTAAGATAGGCGAGCATAATCTTCGCAGTTTCGTATACCTGCGGCGTTTCAAGAATATTTCCATGCTCACCTTTTACCAGGTGCATTTTGAGTGTTCTGCTGGTTAATTGCTCCCATCGATCGATATGCCTTTGAAACTTTGGAATCTGATTCCATTCCTCGCTTCTAAGAAACACGATTTCACCATCGTATCTGGATGCCCGGTAATTCCGTTTCAAAAAACGATGATTCTGCATTATGCGTTTGTGTTGCCTTTTCCGCGGACTTAAAAACATCCTGCGGGTGGCGTGTAACGGAGATACCAGCACTCGCTTTGAACCCAGAAAAAGAGACAACCTTTTAAATGAAAAGCCCGAGTCATTATCATTACCTAGAATCGGCCCACCAGAATCAAATATAAAAAGATGATCTACTTCCTGCCCCTGCTTTTGTAATTGCTGGGCCATTTCAAACGCAATCCATCCGCCAAAACACATTCCACAAATAATATAAGGTCCCACTGGCTGTACTTTGCGTATTTCGTGCACGTAAAATCTGGCCATTTCCGCAATGCTTGCGAACGAGCCACCAGACCCGCCCAGTTCGCGGCTCTGCAACCCATAAAATGGCTGATCTTCGCCAAGCAGTCTCGCAAGATCCCGATAGAACAGCACATTGCCCTCTGCATGAATCCCAAAAACCGGCCGCTGATTGCCACCAGACTGAATCGCAACCAGAGAACTAAAATCACGCGCCGGTTTGCTATCCAGATATCTGGCCAGCGCTCGAATCGTGTGATGTTGAATAAGCAAAGCAAGCGGTATCTCATATCCGGTCTGATCAGAGATCGCTTCAACCATACTTGAAGCGGAAAGGGACGTGCCCCCAAGGTCGAAAAAACTTTCGTCAATACCAAACTCATTTTGCTTGAGAATGGCTTGCCAGATAGCGGTCAGTTGATGCTCCATCTCTGTTTCGGGAGCAGAAAATACCGGTAAGGGTGACTTTTTGATCAAGGTCGATTGATCTTGCACGGATGTGCTGAGAAAGCTTTCTGATGCCCGCCACAAATTTTTGTCGCAACGATCATCGTGATCACCCCAATTTATTATCGTTTCGGCAAAAGCATCCAGCAACGTTTGCGCAGCCACGGTATCGAAATACGTGCTGTTGAATCCGATCTGTAGCCGCAGCCGTTCCTCATCCGGAACCACCACTATCGTTAGCGGAAAACTACTAATTGCACCCTGTTCGGAGAAACTTTTTGATACACCCCGTCTTTGGAATGACTTAAGTATCAGACTATCGCCCCCACTGTTTCCTGTCGTCTGCCAGGGAAAGTTCTCCACCATTACCAGACTTGGAATTCTGATATTTTCTCCTTCCCGATGCACAACTGTGCCGACAGGCTGACGGGTCCACTTTTCAATTATCGCAGCGGAAACATACTGATAACGCTGCAGGAAGACAGAATTTTGTTTGAACAACGAAAGAGTGTTATCGAGCGAACTCTCTTCAGGGAGCAAAAGAGATACCGGCAAGTGATTGACAAACTGACCAATCATCGATTCTATTCCCGCCACGGGAACATTGCGCCCGGATACGGTAACGTGAAAAGCAACACGTTGCTTTACCGAAGCACCAGACAGGCAATAAGCCCAGGCCGCATAAACCAATTCACCAATTGAGTGCCCTTCGCTTTTGAGGCGATTTTTAATATTGATTAATTCAGCACCTTCGACGATAAGAGAAACAGATTGCTGGCTTCCGTAATCTTCCACTCGATGTCGCAGGTAACTGGCTGTTTCCTGATCCTCCATAATTGGCCGCAGGCCATCGAGCACTCTGGTTCGAAGTTCGTCAATTTTCTGAGTTGCTAACCATTGAAGATACTGCTCAAAACCTGGGACAATTTGGGGTCTCAACCGAGTCGTTCTATCGTTACTCTGATTGTTATAGATTTGTATCAGCCCGCCGATCATACTCGCAGCAGACCAGCCATCCACAAAAACATGATGAAAACTGGCAACAACCACATGTTGCCGGGCAGACTCTGAAAGAATATTTATCGACCAATGAGATGGCGTAGTCAAGTCCAGCCGAATCCTCCTAAGCTCCTGACAAATGAGGCGGACATCCTGCTCAATATTTTCTGGCGTGGAATCAGTAAATTTAATTTCGGGCGTCAAATCCCGATGAAAAGTCTGGGAGGAAATTCCATTAGAGTCTGTGTTTATCGATCCGCGCAGCGCTGGATGTTGGGCAACACAGACACCGAGGCAGGATATCATTAAGTCGTTCTCCAGTAGCCCTTCCAGCTCCGCAATAATCTGGATATGTCCAGGGTCGGGAATGTCTTGTCTCAAATGAGAAAACAGGTACGCAGACTGGGAATCTGTGAGCGGAAAATTCATGGCGCATGACTCACCGTGTGCGCTGTTATTATTTTTCTGCTCTACATTCTCAAAGGAAACTAGCCGATTAGCCAGTTCTTGCAATATTGGGTATTCAAACAAATCACCGGGTGCGAGCTGATAGCCCTTGCTGGCAAGCTGTGACAAAACCCGAATAGTTTGTATCGAATCGCCACCGATACGGAAAAAATCACTTTCGCGGTCAACAGATGATACCCCAAGGACCGACCGCCATATTGAAGCTAGCAGATGTTCCTCATCAGTATGCAAGGATACGGATTCAGACACCACTTGCTGCCTTGCCCGTTGCGCCCTTTCACTAAAGCTAGAAAGTAATCGTTTACGGTCCAGTTTCCCATTGTCGAGTCGGGGCAAAGACTCCACTGACTGATATATTTCAGGAATCATATAGTCCGGCAGATTTTGTTGCAGATGCGCGCTTATTTCAGCAATCCGCCCGTCTGGCAATTCACCTGGAAGCATCGCAATGAGAGCACGCTGAGGCACCGGGGAGCCTGACAAATTTTTGTCAATTAGGATCACTGCAGCGTCTTCAACTCCCGGCACTCGCCGCAAGTGATATTCGATTTCTTCGGGCTCCACGCGGTATCCACGAATTTTTACCTGAGAATCCTGACGCCCCAGAAATTCAATTGCCCCGTTTGGGTCGTAACAAGCAAGATCTCCGGTCAGATAGAGTCGAGTGCTGTCGCCAAACACGACTTGGTCATCCAGAAAAGCCGTACTTGATCCCTTTGTTCCTTCGAGATAACCGAGCGCGACACCGGGTCCGGCTATTGCGATTTGACCCGGCACCCCAAGCGGTGCTGGCTGCAGAAAACAGTCCAGAATTAAAACGGTATAGCCATAAACCGGATAACCTATTGGAACAATTTTGATGGCAGGATGACCGGTTGCATCATAGACAGTGCACCACACAGTCGCTTCGGTGGGCCCGTATTCATTATATAGCCGGATCCGATTTCCAAATATCTGCTGATGTCGGGATACACAATCTCGATCGAGAGATTCGCCGGCACAAATCACCGTATTCAAATGTTGCAATGAGTCTACTTTGTTTGTTAACTGAACGTGCTCAAGCAAAACGCGATAGAGTCCTGGCAAACACAGGGTATGCGTTATGCGCTGATTTGAGAACAGCGCAACCAGATTATCGATATCCTGCTCAGCTCGATTCTCGCTAATTACCAGCTTACCCCCGGTTGTTAAGGTCCAGAAAATACCCGCAACTGCACTATCAAAAAACATTGCAGATAACAACAAAAACGCTTCCGGAGGAGGTCCATATTCATGGTATCGGGCCACGGTAGAGGCCCGCAGGTTGGCGTGACTGACCACCACCCCCTTAGCGCCACCAGAGCTCCCCGACGTAAACAGGATGTAGGCTGGATCATTATTGTTTCTTGTATAGGCAATTGTGCTTTTATTGCCGGCGGGGACTTCGGAAGCAATATTCATACACATAATCCCACTCTCCCGCAGGGCAGCCGATGGCTCAGATTCGGTCACTATTAAACTCGCACCGGCATCTTTTGATCTTTTGGCTTTAATTGATTCGGCAACGCTCGAATCAATGACCACATAGGGCGCCCCCGTCCTGAGCACAGCAAGCATCCAGACAACAAGTGAAACCCCTCTGCTCAGGCACAGCGCCACAGGCGCCCCTCGGTCAACTCCTGATTGACACAGTATGTCGACATAGCTTTCGGAAAGCGCGTCCAGTTGAGCATACGTCAAGTTATCCTTACCGCAGCACACGGCCGTGGCATTCGGCGTCGATCTACACTGATGGAGAATCATCTCATCGACCAGCATATTGCCTGATTCCCGGTCCGTCGAACCTTTCTTAGACGAAGTCGAAAAGGTCTGGAGAAGATCGATCTCCTGATTCCCAATCATCGGCAGGTTACCAACGGCTTTATTCAGGTTTTCTGGCAATGCTTCCAGCAGTGTATGCATATAACCAAGAATTCTCCCAGCAAGGACATCGTCAACCAGATTACGATCATGAATTAGAATGCATTCCAGCTCATTCGCAGGAATCGCCAGTAAAGCAAGCGGCAGATTACTCTTCTCATTGTAGTCCGGCGCCCCAAAATCAAGCCCTCCAGAGAGCGACTGCTGTGCCGGATAGTTCTCAAACACCACGACCGAATCGAAAAGGCCATTCACAGCCGTGTTTTCGCACCAGTTTTGAATATCGCTCAAGCTGCAATGTTCATGCTCCATTACGGTTAGGATATTGGAGTTCAAATTCCGAAGAAATTCAGCAGTTGTTGTACTCGCATCAAGTCGGGCACTTAGAGGAACGGAGTTGATAAAAAGCCCCACGGTAGATTCAGCCCCAGCGACAGCCTGAGATCGCCCCGAATAAACAGACCCCCAAATCACCTGCTGTGTATTGGAACAACGACTTAGCAGGACCGCCCAGCACGCTTGAACAATTGTGTTTAGGGTGACGTTTAGTTGCTTGCAGACTCCCTGAAGTGCGCTATTTTCCTCCTGATTCAGCTTAAAATTTATTCTCCCATGCCCTAACGAACTGCTGCTTTTTTCACCGTAGCCTGGAAGTAAAATTTCTGTTTTTTCGGGTCCGAGGCCAAGGTAATCGACCCAGAACTGACGGTCACTTTCCTGATGGCAAGCCTTTTCCTGCAACCAGTCGATGTGATTACGATAACTTCCCGCCGG
>JAIBDK010000035.1 GCA_024679435.1 Gammaproteobacteria bacterium
CCCCGATCACGGGATCAGGGTGGAACAGATTCCACAGTCCTTCTGCGCGTGCTTTTGCCTTGAGCGCTTCAACGACTGGCGGCGTGACCCATTTATTTTCCGTATGCGCCATATGATCCCGAAATACTTTTTCGGCCGGCAAAATATGCTGGTCCATAAACTGACCAATCTGTTGACCAAGAGTGGTCACCCTGTCTCCGGGATCAAAATTCATTGTTAACCTGTTCAGACTTGAATCGCAAAGTGCGCTGAGAAACAGACACCAAAGAATCCGTTTTAACATTCATTTTTGGTAAATAATCTCCTGAAAATAAAACCAAATAGTATCGGAAACACATCTATCTCCGGGAAACCCGCTTGTCAAAAACCAAACCACGGTTATCTCTAAAAACTGCCAATCAGCACCGTGTATTCTGATATAGCGGATAGTTACCTAGTGACTAAGCCTCAGCAAGAGTATCTACCAGTTTACGAGCCTGGGCAAGCTGATCAATGCTTAGCTCCGAATACTGCGCATGACTGGCGTGCCGGAATACGTCGCTTACCGTTTCTAGTTCTTTTACCGCTTTTCGGGCAGATTCAATATCTTCCGCAACTTCAGCGAGCGTCCTGCGGGCAACACCGAGATTGGCCATTGTCATTGCCCAGGTCATGGGCATCTGATCCCGGGTCCATTCCAGAAGTGCATTTTCATAAGCGTCTACCGCACGTTTCAGAGTATCTGAATTCTCTTCCCGCTCCGCAAGCTTCTGCAGCGCCGCGCCGAGATTATTTTGCACCATCGCCCATTCCTGAGGAAACTGATCCCGGCTTCGGATCGACAGAGAACTGTTATATGCCGCCACCGACTGTTCCAGTGTTCTCGGTCCCTTGCGGTGCTCACCCAGCAACCTTAGTGCGGTTCCCATGTTATTCATTGTTGCCGCCCACTCGATTGGATACCGTTCTTTGGTCCATTCGTTCAGCACGTCCTTGTAAGCCTCCACGGATTGCTTCAGCATTTTAGTGTCCTTGTTTTTTTGTCCCTGAGACTGAAGTACCGCGGCAAGATTGTTTTGAGTTATCGCCCATTCTCCTGGGGCCCGCCAGTGAGTTCTATCTTCCAGGGCCCCTTCAAACGCCTTGATTGACTGAAGCATCATCTCTTCATCGCCCAGTCGATGCCCCAGAATCCCCAATGCGTTGCCCAGACTGTTTTGGGTTTCCGCCCATTGCAGCGGATGCTGTTGACGGTCTCGGGAATCAAGGGAGTCCTGAAATGCTTCGATGGCATTTTCGAGGTTCCGGGTACCACCCTGTCTCTGCCCAAGAACGCCGAAGACGGTGCCCAGCAATTGACGGGAAGCTGCCCAGTCAGCAGGCCTCTCATCCCGGGAGGTGAGATCAGATATTTTAGTTTTCAGCAGATCAATCGCCTTGTGCAAAGACTCGTTGTTACTGAATTCACGGCCATAGTCGAGCAACATAGTTGCTCTGGCCATTAGAAAATTCCGCTGCAGTTCCGCATCAATATCTTCAGTTTGTGCAGCCTGCCCATAGAGTTCCGCGGCACGTTCATACTCCTGGCAAACTGCTGCACCCAGAGCCTGCATTTCAAAAATTGCAGATATTGAACGGGGATCGATCTCCGCAGAAACACCGAAGCGATGAAAAGCATCAAGCGCCCGGGTCACCGCTTCGAGAGAAAAGGATGACCCCGGCTGAAGATCCAACTCACATTGCCGGATCAGATCGGCTAAATCACCGCTTTCGGCAGAAACTGATTCACTGAACTTGGTCACCGCCGCGCGCAAACCCTGAAGGCTTTCCCAGGAGAGTTTGAGTAGCCCGGAAATTTGCGATCGGGAAACACCTTTGGCAACTAAAGGCAGAACCAATTGTTCAATATCTGATCGTTCGGCACTCAAGTTATTAACGGCCAAATCAATCTCTGATTGATAACTCAAATCGTGACCGGCTGGATTTAGTGACATTACGTTAGCCTCCCGGGGCTTTCCATTATTTGATCAGACGCAATCTGGATACGTCATGTTCTCATCCGCTGTTGTTTAATCTCAGCAGGATGTAAAACAGGAAAAGCGCCTGCAGCAACTACCACAGACGCTTTCCATACTCAATCCGCAACGGAAACGGGGAAATTGTTCTTCCGCCCCGCTACTGTTCGCGGGAATCAGTCAACGATATGATAAACCGGCGCTTTTTCCATCTCCCATTCACCGGATTCCGGGTCGCGGCGAGAGAGCGTCAACGCATGCCAGTTTTCATCATCCAGCTGCATGTGGTCACCACGATAGTAATAACCGGGCCATCTGGTTTCCTTGCGGAACAGGGTGTGTTGAACCACACATTCTGATGCGATGGTGCGATGTTTGAGCTCCCATGCACGCATCAACTGATGCAAATCTTCAGCACCGATGTGATCCAGGTCTTCCTGTAACGTTGCCAGCAAATCCAGACCGCGCAGCAGTAGTGGTTCGTTAGTCATGTAGTTAACAGAAATACCACCTGCATATTCATCCATAATCTTTTCAAGACGCTGAAGACCCTGAATGGGCAGTAAATAGCTTGGCGAAACCGTTCCACCGGTGATCTCGTTTCGACCAACGGTATAGTTTTCCATCGGCTTAAAGACGACGGTCTTCAGATCCTGATACTGCTTTTCAGAAATCTTGATCTGCTCATTTTTCAGATCACGGATATACTTAACCGCCGCTTTGGCTGCAAGACGTCCTTCGGTAAATGAACCTGAAGAGAAGGCATGAGCGGTCCCGCCCAGCGCGTCACCGGCCCCGAACAGCCCGTCGACAGTCATCATTCGGTTATATCCCCACTGATACTCGTCGGGAGACAGATCTTCCGGTCCACTGGCCCAGGCACCCGAACAGGTGGCATGAGAACCCATTACATAAGGCTCTGATGTGGTGAGTTCAGGGTTGACGTATTTAGGATCGATATCCTGAGAAGCCCAGACCACCGCCTGACCAACCGTCATACCGAGGAAGTTCTCCCAGCCCACCGTTTCCTTGTGCGGGTCCTGGAATGCCTCCTTTGTAACCATGTGAATCGGACCGCGACCGGCTTTGACTTCCTCGATGAACGCGTGGTTACGCAAACAGGTCGGAGTGGGATGATGATCAATATAGTCACCAACCAGTTGCTTGGTCTGCTCATACCACTTTGATTCGTATTCGTCGCCGTAAGCGTTTTGGGTATAGGTCTTTAGATGCAGAAAATACGCACCGACAGGGCCGTATCCATCTTTGAATCGACACAGAACGATGCGGTTTTCCATCTGTGTCATCTTGGCACCCACCTGAATCGGTAGCGCATAGGCTGAAGCACTACTCCACGGGGCATACCAGGTTCGTCCCATACCTTCACCCACCGACCGTGGCTTAAAGATATGTGATGCACCGCCGGCGCCGATGATAACGGCCTTGGCGCGGAAAACGTGAAAATCACCGGTTCTGACATTGAAACCAACGGCACCACCAACACGATTTGCCTTGGATTCGTCCATCAGCAGATGAGTGATCATGATCCGGTTATAAATCTTGTCGGCTGATTTACGTGCCGCTTCAGCGACAATAGGCTTGTAGCTTTCACCGTGAATCATAATCTGCCATTTACCTTCACGCAGATAACGACCCGTATCCTCGTCCTTCATAAACGGCAAACCCCATTCATCAAACTTATGGACGGTGGAGTCAACGTGCCGAGCCATATCATAGGCAAGATCTTCTCTGACCATTCCCATCAGGTCGTTACGTGCGTAACGAACATGATCCTCTGGCTGGTTCTCATCCCACTGCATGCCCATGTAGCAGTTAATGGCGTAAAGGCCCTGAGCCACTGCACCGCTTCGATCAATGTTGGCTTTTTCAGCGACCACGATTTTAAGATCCCGACCCCAGTAACGTGCTTCATAAGCCGCGCCGGTCCCGCCCATTCCACCACCGACAACGAGAATATCGCAATCTTCAAATACGGTATTGATAGTACCCATTAGTAATACACTCCCTGTTTGAATTTATCTTTGTCGATAGTCGGTAGTCCCTGCTCAACGTTGAGCGCATCCGGTTCAAAGCAGAGTAACTGCGACTCCAGCGCTTCCTGATCGGGCACCTCAAGATCAGCCAGCCGCGGGATTTTTTCTCCCCAGGGTTGGGTGGTGATAGGAGAAACAAAATCCTTTTCACGACCGTCCCGGAATTTGATTTTCCAGGAAATCGTGCCTTTCTCTTCCTCGCGACGCACGCGAACGCTATGGCCCAGCGGCGCAAAATCTGCATAGCCACGCACGTCAATGGCATTTTGAGGACAAGCCTTTACGCAGGAATAACATTCCCAGCACATATTAGGTTCGATATTGACCGCACGTCGGTAAGTTTTGTCGATGTGCATGATATCTGAAGGGCAAATATCGACGCAGTGGCCGCAACCATCACAGCGTGTCATGTATACAAAAGTAGGCATTTTTCTTCTCTCGTTAAATAGTTTAATAACCGGTCTTGAAAGACGTCAGGTTAGTTGTTTGATCGGTATGATAAACGGCTATCAATAATGTTTTGGTAGCTCACGCTTGATACCCAGACCGAATTTCTCCGGGGCATCCGCAGGAGGGGGCAAATTGTTCATGGTGCCGTCGGCAACTGAAACACGCTTTTCGAAAGCGGCTGCAGGTTTGAAGAACATGTGTGCAAATTTCGACCAGGGTACGCCACCAAACAATACGGTTGCGGCCATGATGAACAGGACGAAAAAAAGTGTTGCGAGCCCGGTAGAACCGGCGGACTGAAAAACGGACCAGATCAATGCAAAGGTTGTGGTAGCGATAAGTGAAAGCACAAACAGATCAGCCTTGATCAGACGGAACGGCGAGTTGCCTTCAGCAGCCACATCGACTCGAATAAAAAACCAGAACCAATAGCCACCCACACACACAGCCAGTGCGCCCAGATGCCATAGCAAGGGCCAGACGGATGCGGACCCGATGCCCGAATTGGCCGAGGAAAAAACCATCACTACGGTTCCAACGACAAACAGGACAAACCCATACATCGTTAGCAGATGAGCGATCCTGCGTTTGGAATTACAAAACTCAGCAGAGGTCAACACATCTTCAGCAACAGTTTTGATAGCAATAGAGGCTTTTTGACCGCCACTGACCGGCCTGGCACCGTTATTTTTGGCACGCTCCATGTTTTCGAAAAAATATTTAGCGCTTTTCTTGTGAATAACATCAAAAATTGTGCCGCCTATTACTAGCAGAGCCATGATAATGACGTATGTCTGCATCGCTCCCGGTGAGATCGACAATGCAAGATCGTGAAAAGGATTAGTAGTCAGCATTAAGTTTAGGCTCCTGTTTTTGTGAACGCTCGTAATTTATGGTCGGGCCGACTGTGCAGTAAAACTCAGCCTGACGATTTTGGCATGGCGAATTGTCGGTGAAACAGGAGCAAGATTCAACCGGATAAATTCTTTGGGGTGACATAAATATTTTTTTGCATAAATAAAAAATCTCATAAAATCAATCCCTTAACTTATATAATTTTTACCACGCCCAGTGTTAAACCACTAAAAACTGCCCCCTAAGATAATCAAACACGTATCCGGTTTTATTTTTAGCGCCAGGGGCCAGACCATTCCTTTTCAAAAACACCGGTGACTTTCTTTAAACCGCACATAAACAATGCCAATGTTCATCACACCCTGGTCCATAATCCGGCGTTGAAAACCACTTTTTCCCAACCACCAGGTCGATCACTACAAAGTAATCGGAAACCCCATTTTCTCCACCATTTTCACCCAAAGCACTCTCCATCCTCCTTTTTCATCCAGAGTATCCAATGCATACATGGTAATTTTTGCTCCTATCCAGCGAAACGGTTCCGGAGGAATGTAATTTGGCTCAGTGTTCGCAAATGTCATTTTAGTTTCAGGGATATCCCTGTTATCCAGAATCGCCAAAGCGACTCTCGCCCCAAAACGGGTTGCGGTCACCCCGAACCCGGAGTATCCACCGGCGAAAACCATCCTGCCATTATGATAGCGCTGATAATGCACGGCCATACGTGTTGTCAAACCAATGGGGCCGCTCCAGGCATGGGAAAAGTTGATACTGCCCTTTAGCTGGGGAAATGTTCGGTAAAAAGACTCAACCAGTCGAATATAAGGGGTAGGTGACTTGTCCTGAACCGGGTCTGTGTTGTTACCATAAAAATACCCCAGCCGTCCGCCAAACAAAATACGGTTATCCTTAGTCAGCCGCATGTAGTTGAGCTGAGTGCGGGTATCATAAATGCCCTGTCGATTTTGCCAGCCCACACTTGCCATTTGCGCAGGTGTAAGTGGCTCGGTCACCACGATCCTGTCACGAATGGCACTCACTCGGGTGCGGATTCTTTTATGTCCGGCCGCCCAGGCATTTGTGGCGAGCAGTACCTTGTTAGCCTGTATTGAACCGTGTGGTGTTGAGACCACAATGCGGTCGGCAGAGTATCGGTTTTTTAGATGCGGCGTATGTTCGAATATCCTGACTCCCAGACTCAGGGCAACCCGTTTCAGCTCCCTGACCAATTTTCCGGGATTGACCGTGCCACTTCTTTCTTTGCACCAGACAGCACCATGGAAAACAGGGGAATTCACCTGTTTTTGAACCCCGTTCTTATCCAGTTTTTCCGCATCATGGCCGTACTTACTGTACAGATCTGCTTCCTTATCGATATCATCCAACCCCTGTTCTCCGACAGAGACTTTCATCTCGCCGCTCCATTCAATATCGCAATCAATCCGATAACGCTCAATGGCTTCACGAAAACCATCCATATTTTCTCTTCCCAGATCTTCAAGTTCTGCAACTTCAGCAGGAAACATACGCTCTGTGTTATCGATACCATGCATTACCGAAGTCGACATAATTGCAGCCGGACGACCGCTGGCTCCATTAGCAATAGTCTGCGCTTCGATGAGGACAATCTCCCGACCCGGTTGCTGTTCTTTAGCCTGAATAGCACCCCACAACCCGCAAAACCCGCCACCGACAATCAACAGGTCACAATCGATATTTTGTTGCAGAGCAGGTTGAACGGCATCGGCGGTCAAACTGTCCAGCCAATAGGTCGTAAACCGTGTCTGCTTCAGCGCCTGATACGCAAGTTCTTTGTCATTGGGCATGTGTTGCAACAGCCAGTAATCAAATGCTCAAGGCACCCTGAATGATCGGCTCAAGCATCCTCTTTCGAGGATTAGCACAAGCGCTCCCCACTACCTCGTATGCCGTTCTTGTCATTCTGAGACTAGCGCAAATTTCCATGGTTTTTCTTCATATTAAAGGCGGAACCAGGTTGGGGGACATTGATACAGACAAAATGATACGTGGAAAACGAAATGGTTCCGTCGTCGCTTAACGGCTCGAAAGTCACTTACTCGGGCACACTTCCAACGTGGGCCTTTACCCGATTTTTTTCAGCATCGAAGTACCCGTGAGACTCGCTGAGTTTAAGCATGTCCTGAAACTCATTGACCCAAACCGGGTCCAGACCGGCTGGCGATAACCGAATCACGGTATCAACATCGAGCCAGTAATGATTGTCTTCTGCAGGCTCCGAGATCGGATCCATATCTGCGAGATGACTACCGTTACTATCATCAACAATAGAAAAACTTTTCATGTTTTGATAGTCCTCGAGGGTGATTACGCCACTTTCATTTATGTGAATATACATCGTATTTTTACCAGGTTATTCTGACCGGAGTCATTGTGATAATTACCACAGACTCTTCGTCAGTCGGATTTCTGAGCCTATGGGGAATTTCAGTGGGATAAGAAAAACTATCACCGGTTTTCAAAATTATGGATTCACTATCCAGAACAAGCTCCATTTGCCCCTGAATAACAATACCGTGCTGCTCTCCTTCATAGGCATATCCCTCGGCGACAACATTGTTATACGCTTGCCCCGGAGGAAATCGAGTCTGCATCATATAACAATCCCCGGCAAGTGAGCTGGATAACATTTCATCTTCAAAACCCAGTTCCTCGGTGGAACGGGTATACAGACGACTCAAGGGTCTTCGGGAATTTGCTCTGACAACATAATTACGTTCGTTGTTGCCTTCACCTGAACGGGAAGGGAAAAACCACTTGGGATCGACATCAAGTGCTTCACCAATGGCCGCCAACAGATCGACGGATATTTTTGCTTCTCCGCGCTCAATACGACTTAGATAAGCAGCCGAACATCCTGCCTGCGCACTCAGTGCTTTAAGTGTGATTCCCCGCGCTTTTCGAATGGTTCGTATCTCATCACCGACACCGACTGAGGGTCTTTTCTCCTTGCCCACAACGTTGGGCGTGCTCAGCTTGCTGTTCGACATAAAATCATAATGTTAAATTTTGTTAGTACTCCGATTCAACGACCATACCGCCTGTCACTTTCTTCGCTGCCAATCCCGGGGTAAATGTTACGTTCAGGATACATCAGGCCCCGGCCTTCTCCAAAGCAAACCATTCTTCGGTGGATGTGCCGAATGAATTCATGCAGTGTTCTCTGTAGGCACCCCGTTCGCACAATCGTGCATACCATGCTTCAATGTTGGGCAAAGACGGGCGTTCGATGTCCAGTGAATAGTATTTGAACATCATCGAACCCAGCGGAATATCTCCCATGGTCAGCGATGCTCCGACTACAAACTTTTTGTCTGCCATATGATGTTCAAATATCTGCAGCAGCTCAGCGGTTGCTTTAACCGATTGTTGAATTTTATCGGGGTCTTGCTGCTCTTTTGGAGTGCGGATCAGGCCCCAGAACACTGGGAAAAATACGCCCATGAACCGACTGTTAGTCCATTCCATCCATTGATCTGCCAATGCTGCCTGTCTATCGTCTTGGGGCCACAATGAGCCTTTGCCATATTGTCGACAAAGATACCTTATGATGGCGTAGGACTCCCACAATATAAACCCGTCATCATCGATCGTCGGCACCAGACGGTTTGGGTTCAACCTGCCATATTGTTCAGTGTCCAGCCCACCGAAGGTTCCCCCTGCATTATGACGAACATGTTCAAGGCCGAGTTCACCCACGGCCCACATCACTTGTATAACCTGATTTGAATTTTTCCTTCCGTAAATTTTCAGCATTTTGTTATCCAGTAATTAAGTTGCGAAAAATACACTACTGATCAACGTCAAAGCGGGGCATGACGTACTCGGAAAACAGATCCATACTCTTCAGTATTTTTGAATAATCCACTCCGGGAAACTGCTGTAGTAACATAATGTGATTGACGTTTACATCATCGCGGAACTCCTCGATTCTCTCCGCCACGTAATCGGCGGTGCCAACCCATATTATTTTGCGCTCCATGAGAAAATCAAACCAGTCTTTCTTTGCATCTTCATCGCTGAGTTCTTCATCCTTGTTGAGATAGGCCTTTTTCATCCACTCGCCGCTCGGGCGCGTACCACTGAGCAGTTCATAATATTTGTTGATAGAGGGTCGAATAACTTGTGCTGCCTGCTCCATGGTATCGGCCACATAGATCACCACGCACATACCCAGATTCTCACCCGGATCAAGCAGTTTGCCGTGCGTCTTATCCGCGGCCTCCTTATAGGCGTTCCAACAGGCACGCAAATTGCCTTTGGGGCTCGACATAGCCACCACATTGTAGCCACTGCGACCGGCAAATTCATATGTAAAGGGAGCATTGGACATCAACCATACCGGCGGATGTGGCTGTTGCACCGGTCGCGGATGAATGTACATCCCAACGTACTCACCATCATCGTTGTGATAGCGATTGTCGTGGGGTAAAAACATGCGATTGGTCTCATGCCAGCCCGGCACCGGAAACTCGTAGAATTCTCCTTTATGGGTGAACGGATCCTCAGTCCAGGCTTTAATGACAATGTCCAGACTTTCCCTGAAAAGACGATAACATTTTTTATCATCCCGTCTGTCGGCGTCGATATTGAATTGCAACGTAGCTCGCTCATTGATCCCTTTTGCTGCACCAAAATCAACCCGACCGTCGGTCATATTATCAAGCAGCGCCACATCCTCTGCGACCCGAAGCGGGTGCCAGTCCGGCAGCACGATAGGAGCCTGCCCTACCCGGATTTTTTTGCAATGAGCGGCAAGATCCGCACACATCAAAACCGGATTAGGCGTCGCATTGAGATACCCGTTGTGGGCAAAATGATGCTCCGTCAGCCATACCGTTTTAAACCCGGCCTCCTCTCCAACTTGCGTCTGTTCACGCATCATCGCCACCGTTTGAGTCCAGGGAATGGTTTCTCCGGGATTAAAGAAAGGGATAAAATCAAAGCGCATGGAAGATATTCTCCGTTAGTTTAATTACAACAAGATAATTCGATTTTAGTTTATTTTTAATGCAAAAATAAACTAAAAATTGAAAAAACACTCCTTTTCGGATAAATCTGGGTACGCTTCATCTGCAAACTGCATCACACACTTTAATCGTCAGCCGGAGAGAACCGAAAAGGCACAACCTCACGCCTTTGGATCAAAAATTCATATATTATTGAGTACACA
Source organism: Gammaproteobacteria bacterium (assembly GCA_024679435.1). GTDB lineage: Bacteria > Pseudomonadota > Gammaproteobacteria > Arenicellales > Poriferihabitantaceae > JAIBDK01. The sequence goes on from JAIBDK010000035.1 coordinate 10,566, forward strand.
AAAGCCTTATCCTGATCCTTGAGCACATTCCCGGACTGTTATAAAAATGACTATTAGCATCAGGCCCTGTGACGCCGTTCTCGGCGCGGTAATAGAGGGCATGAGTCTGGCCCAGGTTCCAAATTCCGCCTTAATCGAGGAGATAGAAACTGCGCTGGAAAAGTTTGGCGTGCTCGTCTTCAGGAATCAACATTTATCTCCCCGGCAGCAGATCGAATTTAGTCAGGCTTTTGCGCCACTTGAATTGACCGAGCTTGAAAAAGCCCGCCTGCCCGATTACCCGGAGATATTTGTTGTAGGAAATGTTGGCAACGGACTGGTGTCCTTCGCCCCTGCCGTACCCGGCGGCGAACTGGAATGGCATACGGATCACATTCATCATGAAGTACCCGCCAGAGCATCCTTACTCTATGCACTGGAAGTCCCCGCGCAAGGTGGAGACACCTTGTTTGCGTGCATGTATCATGCCTACAACAACCTGGACAAGGAAAAACAAGATCTGTGTCTTCAACTGGAGGGGATTAACTCCGCCGAAGGCCTTGAACATTTCCTCAAGCGACAGTCTCTGGGTGATACCACCAGCTCTGTCGGCAAGCGACAATACCAGTATATCAAGCGGCCCCTGGTTCGCGAACATCCGATATCCGGACGCAGGGCTTTATATTTCGGCAATCAGGTCACCATCGGGATCGATGGTTGGGAGGACGAGGATGCCCGCCGGTTTATTTACGAATTAACCGAACACGCCTGCCAATCGGCTTTTCGATACCGACACCAATGGGAAAACGGCGACGTGGTGCTGTGGGATAATCGCCGGGTACTGCATGCCGGGACCCCCTATGATGTAGTAAACACCCGCAGGCATATGCATCGCACTACCTGGCGGGAAACCGAACCGGTTAGACTGGTCGTGTAAATCCGGCAGGTTGAAGTTATCTATTAACCTGCCTGGTGGATGTGTGGATCAGCATTACCGACTCCGGTCACGTATCAAATACTGGGCTGTTATCAACAAAATTAGCGACACCGCCAGTACCATCGCCCCGATGGCATTTACTTCCGGAGTAATTCCTCTGCGTATAGAAGAAAAAATGTAAATGGGCAAGGTCGTGTTTGCACCGGCAACAAAAAAGGCAATGATGAAATCATCAAAACTGAACGTAAAACTGAGCAGGAACCCCGCCAGAATAGCCGGGTAGATCTGCGGCAAGGTTACCTGATAAAAGGTTCTCCAGGGAGACGCATAGAGGTCCATTGACGCTTCGATCAAGGCCCGGTCCATTCCTGCAATCCGGGCACGAACCAGAATAATCACCAGCGACATGGTAAACAACGTATGGGCCGCTATCAGAGAGGCATATCCCATGTGAAGCTGCGGTGGATCAGCACCCTCGGGCCAGATGAGCGCAAGCAATGGATTCAAAAAATCAAACACAGTGACCAGCGCAACCAGCGTTGCAATCCCGATGACAATACCAGGCACCATAACTGAAATATAGATCAAACTATCGAGCACAACGCGCACAGGGCCTTTCAGCCTTTGCAATGCCAGAGC
>JAIBDK010000456.1 GCA_024679435.1 Gammaproteobacteria bacterium
ATAACATTGCGGATGTGGGAGGACATGGAGGTGTCCTGATCGCCATGGTAATCAGCACGTTTAAACCATCCCAGAGAAGGTAAACGATAATGCGCGAGGGGGAATAAATTAAATAATTTCCCAGTTTCATCCAGATCGATAAACAGCATCTTTATTTGATAGCTAAATTCGTGGAGAACCGGAGTGAACCGACGGTGGCGGATGGTTCCAGTGTACATACAGGAGATTTGATCTGTTTGTCTATCGGATCTGATGCTTGATTGTTTCATGAGATCGATTCAATGGCTTTAGTGACCTGGATTCCGCTGGTTACTCCATCTTCGTGAAAACCATTTCCCCAGTAGGCACCACAGAACCAGGTGTTGCGATTCCCGTTAATAGTGGACCAGTTTTTCTGAGCTTTTATGCTGGCGACGCTGAATTGAGGATGCGCGTAACTGTAACGCCCCAGTATTTTGTCAGGATCGATATGCCTGTCGCCATTTACGGTAACACAAATTGTTTCAGGAGCCGCTAGACCCTGAAGCATATTCATGTTGTACGTGAGAATGGGTTTGCCCTTGTTGTTGTTGCGTATAAGATAGTTCCAGCTGGCCCAGGCTCGCTTCCGGCGCGGTAGCACGCTGGAATCTGTGTGCATTGTCACCGTATTGTCACTATAAGGTATTGCCGAGAGAACCTCTCTTTCTGCAACATCTGCGTCGCCCAGGATGGACAACGCCTGATCGCTGTGGCAGGCGATCACAATATGATCGAAATGATGTTCGGCAGAATCGGTGCTGACTTTAACCCCACTTTCGGACCGGGTAATGCGGCGTATCGGGGTGGCGGTATGAATCTTATTCTTAAAAGACTGGGTTATTGCCGGAAGGTAAGATCGTGATCCATTTTTCAAAACCCGCCATTGGGGACGATCATTAATGTTAAGCAAGCCGTGATTCTTAAAGAAACGGATAAAAAACAATGCCTCAAAATCCTCTACTGCACTCGATGAAGACGACCAGATCGCACAAGCCATGGGGATAATGTATCCATTTACGAAAAGCTTGCTGAAATTTCCTGCTTGGAGATAGTCTCTGAGGGTTTGACCGGCAACAATACGGTTATCGACCAGATCCTTCAGGGATTTTTTGTTGAACCGCATAATATCCCGCACCATTCCCAGGAATGCTGGGTTGATAAGGTTTTTTCGATCGCTGAACATGGCATTTAGGCTACTGCCACAATATTCCAGAGTGCCATCGATAGCACTAACACTGAAGCCCATTTCTGTGGTTTGGCTTTCAATACCCAGCTTTTCCATGAGTTGAATGAAATTAGGGTAGGTCCAATCGTTGTAAACGATGAAACCGGTATCCACTGCAAATTCCCGCCCCTGTATTTCAATATCTCTGGTTGCAGTATGTCCGCCTATGACAGGCTCTGATTCAAATACCGTGACGTCGTGATTGGGGCTGAGCTGATTACCAGCCGTCAGGCCTGAAATACCTGATCCGACAATGCCGATTTTCATGTTGCCCGGCTCCCAATGTCAGTGTTGCCGGCATTCTGCCGAACCATTCCCTGCACCAGACGAGTTGACCATGAATACGGAATAAGCTTAAGAAATTTCAGAAAAATGACCAGTAAAAACGGGAATGAAATTTGGTTGCGCATTTTCATCATCCCGTAAAGGATAATCTTAACGGCTTTTTCTGTGCTGACAATACCGGGCATAGGGAAATCATTTTTGCGGGTTAGAGGTGTATCAACAAATCCTGGGTAGACAGTGCTGACAACAACCCCCTTATGATGCAGGTCAACGCGCAAGCTGTCGAGAAAATATGAAAGGGCGGCTTTGCTGGCACCGTAGGCTTCCGCTCGTGGAAGCCCGAAATAGGCGGAAGCACTGCTGATTCCTACCAAGTGAGGCTGCTTTTCCGACTTTAGCAATAAAGGCAGAGCCGCATAGATGCATCGTGCGAAGCCCAAGTAGTTTAC
>JAIBDK010000220.1 GCA_024679435.1 Gammaproteobacteria bacterium
AAGTACGGATTGGATTTGAGGATAATCGTTTAAGGCTGCTGGAACTCCTCGACAATCTGGATCAGCGAACTCGTATCAGCTTTGTAGACCTCAAGGAAAATATTCCGGTACCGCTTTCCATATTTGATTTCATTCCTCCTGAAGGTGTGGATGTGATCGATAACACCGAATAACCCGTATCGAAGTAAAAGATTGAATAGAGCCAGAGTTTGGAGCTGAAGTCTGGCAATACGTTTATAAATATGGAATATATAGCGATCGCTTTAGGTGGAGGTATTGGGGCAGTGATGCGGTATGGTATTACCTTGCTGGTGCAGTCCTGGACCGGTCCGGGTTTTCCTTATGGCACGTTGGTGGTAAATGTGATTGGATCATTGTTAATCGGATTTGTTGTGGTGTTTCTTAATCATCGTTATCATGGTAATGAGGTTTTAAGACTGTTTCTCGTGATCGGTATTTTGGGAGGCTTTACCACATTTTCGACGTTCTCACTGGATACGATTTATTTGATGCAGTCCGGGTTTTTGGTGAAGGCTATGTGGAATATATTGGTTAGTTTTTCTGCCTGCGTATTTGCCGTTTATCTCGGAATGGAAATTGCCAGATCCACTTTTAGAATCTGAACCCAATGGTTTGAATTAAAAATATAAACAGGAAATTATTGAAGCTATGCTGGATCCGCAGTTATTTAAACAGGAAGCCGGGCAACTGGTGCAAAAGTTGCTTGAAAGAGGTTATGAGCTGGATCTTGAAAGATATCAGTTTCTTGAAGATCAAAGACGCTCACTCCAGGCTGAAACTGAAGCTTTGCAGGCTGAAAGGAACCGGTTTTCCAAACAGATTGGGATGGCGAAATCTCGGGGTGAAGACGTGCAACCGATTCTTGATTCTGTCGCTAATCTTGGAAATGATCTGAAGCAAAAGCAGGAGAGGCTTGGTGAGATTCAGTCAAATTTAAATGATTTATACAGTGAAATTCCCAATATTCCTCATAGCAGTGTGCCTGTGGGCGCGGATGAGAATGATAATGTTGAAGTTCGTCGCTGGGGTATTCCGGGGGAATATGATTTTATGGTTAAAGATCACGTGGATCTGGGGGAAAACCTGGGGTTCATGGATTATGAAACGGCCTCGAAACTTGCAGGGTCGCGATTTGTAGTCTTGAAAGGTCAACTAGCCATGTTGCACCGGGCGCTGGCCCAGTTTATGCTGAATCTTCATGTAATGGAGCATGGGTACACTGAGATTAATGTCCCCTTGCTGGTGAATGCCCAAACACTGTATGGAACCGGTCAGCTCCCAAAGTTTGAGGATGACCAGTTTTCAACAGTTGGAGAGCCGGGCTATTATCTGATTCCCACTGCAGAAGTTCCTCTGACCAACATGGTATCGGGTCAGATTGTTGAAGATGATTCGCTGCCAATGCGCATGGTTGCCCATTCTGCATGCTTTAGAAAAGAAGCTGGGTCTTACGGTCGCGATACTCGGGGTATGATTCGACAGCATCAATTCGAAAAGGTTGAGATGGTGCACGTCGTGCGACCTTCTGAGTCTTATGATGCACTGGAGTCCATGACGGGACACGCCGAAACGGTATTGCAGAAACTGGGGTTACCCTATAAGGTGATTGTGCTGTGTAGCGGTGATATGGGATTTGCCGCGACCAAAACCTATGATATTGAGGTCTGGATACCCAGCCAGGATCAGTATCGTGAAATATCTTCCTGCAGCAATGTAGAAAACTTTCAGGCAAGACGTATGAAGGCCCGCTGGAGAAATCCTCAAACTGGAAAGCCAGAATTACTGCATACGCTTAACGGTTCAGGTGTCGCCGTTGGACGGTGTCTGGTGGCGGTTATGGAAAATTTCCAAAATGCTGATGGAACTATTACCGTTCCAGAGGTCCTTAGACCTTATATGGGTGGCCAGGAAGTAATTGGCACTTAATCTGCGTGGTTTGTATGATTGAGTTGACGTTTCTCTTTCAGAGAACTGCAATCTGAGTAGTGTTCGTGTTGTATTGCGCAGCATTAGTTAGCGTTTAAATTGTGAAAGGTTGCGGTTAGTCACGGGTAACGTAGTGGTATACAACCTTGCTATACTGCGAGTTCCAATTATAATTGTCCGAGTTGTCTGTTTTTAAGATAGAATATCGGCGGCCGATAAACTAATAAGTAGTTAACTAATGATGACTGACTGGGGATTTATTATTCGTTAGCAGCTTATTGTTATCAGAGCTTCTGAAATAACAATAATTTTATGTGTGAAATAGGAGGAGAATTTGGATGTGGCGGTGTTGGTCTGGCCACGTTAAATTCTAAGTGGTGTTTACCAAAATTTATCCCAACAACCTGATTAGTTAAGACCTGTCCAATTGAATGGGGCCATATCATGCTTATCAGATTCCAGTATTTATGATGGCGGGTGCTCTGGATGGATTTCTGTTGTTTAATTTTCGTTTTTCCAGAAACGCCCCGGTCCGAGTATTTATGGGTGATTCGGGAAGCCTTTTTCTTGGGTTGTTTGTTGTCTGGTTACTACTGGTGAATTCCCAGGGCCTAGACCGTTCTTTTCCGCCGGCTGTCGCTCTTTGGATATTGACCATTCCGCTTTTTGAAACTGTGGGGGTAATGATAAGACGTATCGCACGCGGTAGATCTCCATTTTCAGCTGATCGATTACATACCAACCATTTGCTAATGGAGTCTGGTTACAGCGTCATTGAGACAGTGTTGATACTTGTTTTGACTTCTGCTGTGTTCGCTTTGGTCGGCCTGTCTACCTGGAATGCCGGTGTGTCCGAAAGAATGCTTTTTTATACTTTTTTAGGGCTCTTTTTTGGTTATCTGGTTCTCATGGAGATCAAGCAACATGATTCGTGAGGCAGGCGTTCATGCTGGAAAAGTTTTTGTCGTGACGGGAGCGAGCTCTGGACTTGGTAAAGCCGTGGCAGTGATGCTTCTCAAGAACAATGCCCGCGTGATAGCGCTAGCGGGACGGGGACATAGCAACAGCGCCCCGCAGTCTGAGCTGGTCGGGGACATGAGAGTTGTTCATTGTGATTTAGGAATCGTGAAAGAGCTTGAAGATTGCTTTTCGAGTATTATTAAAAGTGAAGCTCGGCTGGACGGGGTGATTCTATGTCATGGGTATGGTGATTTTGGATCTATCGAAGAGTTTTCGTCAATTCAGATCCTGGATCTTGTGAAAGTGAATTTGATCAGTAATATGTTGATTTGCAGGATGATTGTCCCCGTTCTAAAAAAACAAAAAAGAGGCGATATCATTTTGATAGGCTCTGAGTCTGGCCTTAAGGGTGGCAAAAAAGGCGCGGTGTACTGCGCTACAAAGTTCGGAATCAACGGTTTTGTTGAAGCACTTCGTGAAGAATGTGCCGCCTCGGGAATTCGGGTTTCGGTGGTGAACCCTGGAATGGTAAAAACCTCATTTTTTGATAAACTCGATTTTGCACCGGGGCAAGACAGAGACAATTATCTGCTTGGAGAAGATGTGGCAAACGCGGTGTCACTGTTGCTGGAAATGCCGCAGGGATCAGTAATTGACAAGATCAACTTGTCTCCTCAGAAAAATGTAATCAGGAAAACCTGATTTCCAATACACGGAATCCGATAATTTATATAATGATTTTTTTACTGCAACTTCAAGAGATAAAATAAATGACCAGACTGGTGGTGGCAGGCGCAACGGGTAAAATGGGAGGAGCAATTATTCGTGAATCTCTTAATGCAACTGCAGATATAGAAATCGTTGGTGCTCTTGCCTCTCGGGGAGGACGAAGTGAGGGAAAAGATGCAGGGCAAAAAGCCGGAATCAAGGCTTTGGGAATTCCGGTGTCCAGTGATGTATCAGGTACGATGTTTGATGTGATGGTCGATTTCTCACGGCCTGAAGCGCTGGAAAAGAATCTAGCAGTATGTGTCCAACAGGGTTCCGCAATTCTGATTGGAACAACAGGGCTAAGTGCTGCGCAAAATCGATTAATTTCAGAGGCGGCCGAGTCTATCCCGATTTTATTTGCAGCAAACACAAGTGTTGGAGTTAATCTCTGTGCCGCCTTAGTAGAAATGGCAGCTCGAGTACTCGGGCAGATTACAGATGTCGAAATTGTTGAAGCACACCATCGTCATAAGGTTGATGCTCCGTCAGGTACGGCATTGTTGCTTGGTGAAGCCGCCGCAACTGGAATGGAGGTGGATTTTCCCAACTGCGGCGTGTTCAGCCGAGAGGGTCATACTGGTGAAAGAGTGCAGGGGACAATCGGGTTTTCTACGATTCGGGGCGGGAATATTGCCGGTGAACATACGGTTATGTTTATCGGTGAAAATGAGCGCATAGAGATTACACATCGCGCCACAGATCGTAAGATTTTTGCTGAGGGGGCTATTCGAGGTGCTGTGTGGCTGTCCGAGCAGGAAAAAGGCCTGTTTAGTATGCAAGATGTGCTCGATCTGCGTTGATTCGAATAGCTAGGCAATGTAGAATACCGCAAACTTGAAATCCGAGATATTAAAGGGAGAAGCCTAGAAGGTTTCTCCCTTTTTTTAAGCAAATTTTGTAGGGGAATACTCCCCGGATCAATTCTGGAGACCTGATTGAAAAAACCTGCTCTGCTCATTCTCGAAGACGGTACAACCTTTTACGGAGAATCCATTGGTGTTGATGGTATGAGTGCCGGAGAAGTTGTATTTAATACCTCAA
>JAIBDK010000367.1 GCA_024679435.1 Gammaproteobacteria bacterium
CTTCCCCAGTTGGCGCCATCGGTAGATGTTGTTTATCTGGATCCAATGTATCCATCGCGACCAGGAAGTGCTGCTTCTCCCAAAGATATTACAATTCTGCGGGCTATTGTTGAAGCCTGGGAGACCTGCGAGGTGGGTATTGATGCAGATGTTGAAGTGGAATTGTTTCAACTGGCCATGAAAACAGCGTCTAAAAGAGTGGTGGTGAAACGACCCCACTATGCCGATCCGCTGTTTCCTGGAAAGGTTGGTGAAACAAAGGGGAAGCAAGTTCGATTCGATATCTATAACCCCGGGTAATCTGGCTAAGTGGTATAAAGTTTGAACGCAGATTTAGACATGCAGTGTTACGGGTGAGTAATCTGTTCACTGATAAAAACAGCTGAAATTGGCATAATAAAAAAATGGAAATTACTGATTCGTTGTTTCTACTGGATTCTTTGGTTGCTGTCGGGGATAAGGTGCGAATTGAAGGTGATGAAGCGCGCCATATTCTGCAAGCCCGCAGACTGACGCTCGGAGACGTGATTTTTCTCACCGATGGTCTGGGGTTTTGTGCCCGTGCAGAGATCGTCGAAATTGGAGCCAGAAACCGATTTCTCACCGTATCGATCTCAGAGGTGAGCAATCAAAAAAAACCTTTTCCTGACATCGTGCTTGCATCAGCATTGCCGAAAGGAGATAGACAATCAACTTTGCTGAATATGGCAATCCAAATGGGAATTAATGCCTTCATTCCCCTGGATTGTGATTTTAGCGTGGTGAAATTTCAACCTAAAATGAGAGAACGCTGGCAACGGCTGATAAGCACCGCGTGTAAACAATGTCGCCAATGTTATTTCCCGGTGATTATGGATCCGCATTGCCTGGAAGACTTGATGAGTAATCAAAAAGAAGGAGATGTATTTATCGTTGGTGATTTAAAAGGAAAGTCGCTGGATCAACTGACATTATCAACTGGACCGGATGTATCCAGAATTATTATGATCGTTGGTCCCGAGGGGGGATTCAGCGATAGAGAGAATCAGATCATCGAAAGCAAAAACAGTTTAAACTCCCCGCCTTTCAAGTTGAGATTAAGTAACCAGATATTAAGAACCGAAACGGCTGCGATTTCCCTTGTTGGGGCGGTTAATCAGGGAATCTGGATAAATCAAAATAATGAATAACAATAATGGAAAAGCTATGAACCCACATAACCTGGTCTGGATAGACCTTGAAATGACTGGCCTGTCGCCGGAAAATGATCGCATTATCGAAATCGCGACCATCGTCACCGATCCCGACTTGAATGTGCTTGCCGAAGGGCCGGTAATGGCCATAAAACAACCTCTAAAACGTCTGATGGAGATGGATGACTGGAACACCAAAACGCATACTGACAGCGGGCTGGTTAAAAGGGTTCGAGAATCAGAATTTGATGAGCGAAGAGCTGAAAAAGCCACCATACAATTCATTTCGAAATATGTAGGTGGAAATCACTCTCCGTTATGCGGAAATTCAATCTGTCAGGATCGCCGTTTTCTGGCTAACTATATGCCAGAGCTTGAATCGTATCTTCACTACAGGAATCTGGATGTGAGTTCCATCAAAGAGTTGATCGTGCGCTGGAAGCCGGAAATTCTGAAAGGCTTTCGTAAAAACAATACGCATCAGGCAATGGATGATATTAGAGAGTCTATTGAAGAGCTCAAGTTTTACCGAAGAACATTTATTAATGTAACGGTTCCACCGGAATAATCTTAGGCGGTGAAAATATGATTGCTAGCTTTATAACCAGAAAAAAATCAAGCTTATTTTATTGTTTGTCTGCAAAAACGCGTATTGCGTCCGGGCGATTAACATTGAACACTTCATCCGCAAAAATTGTTTTGTTTGCGAGTATATTGCTTGTGAGCCCCGGCACCTTTGCTGGTGCGGGTGTCGCCTCGGCGCACCCTCTGGCAACCGCAGCGGGCGTTAAAATGTTGAAATTGGGTGGAAATGCCTTTGACGCGGCGATAGCAGTCACATCAACTATTGCCGTTGTGGACCCTGCCGGTTCCGGTATCGGTGGCGGGGGATTCTGGCTATTGCATGACGCGGCCAATGATCAATCCATTATGGTGGACGGTCGTGAAAAAGCACCCTTGGCGGCTACCCGCGATATGTATCTGGATGAAAACGGCGATGTTATTCCCGGCCTATCCATTAACGGTCCGCTTTCTGCGGGGATTCCCGGCGAGCCTGCTGCGCTGGCATGGTTGGCAGAGAATTATGGGGTTCTGCCTTTAGCGACCAGTCTCCAACCTGCTATCCATGCGGCCAGAAATGGTTTTGCAGTTACGGAGCGATACCATAATCTGGTCGATTGGCGGAGGGATTTACTGAACCAATATCCAGCCGCAGCGGCAATCTTTCTCGACGAGGGTGAAACTCCGGAAATTGGTCAACTGATTGTCCAGGAAGATCTGGCGAATACTTTGGAATCCATAGCCGATAACGGTCATGCGGGTTTCTATCAGGGAAAAATTGCCACTGCGTTGGTGGAGGGTATTCGTGATGTTGGTGGTATATGGACGATGCAAGATCTGGCGGAGTATCAGGTGGTGATTCGTGAACCGGTCAGCATCGCTTACCGCGATATGAAAGTTACTTCTGCGGCATTGCCTTCTTCAGGAGGGCTGGTGCTGGCAGAAATGCTCAATATCCTCGAAAACCACGATTTGGTTAACATGGATGAAGCGGATTTCATCCATGTGAATGTGGAGGCGATGCGCAGAGCGTATCGGGATCGTGCCCAATACCTGGGCGATAGTGACTTTATTGATGTGCCTGTGGCAATGTTGCAAAGTAAAGAGTATGCCAAAGGAATGAATCAATCTATTCGGATGGATCGCGCGAGCACAAGCACCTCACTTGCGCCTACTGAAACAGATGGCAATAAAGGTGAGGATACAACGCATTTTTCGGTTATTGATAAAGATGGAAACCGAGTCTCTGCGACGCTGTCCATAAACTATCCGTTTGGCTCTGGTGTGGTCCCGCCGGGCACCGGAGTTTTGCTGAATGATGAAATGGATGACTTCTCATCTAAACCGGGAACGCCCAATGCGTATGGACTGGTTGGTGCAGA
>JAIBDK010000192.1 GCA_024679435.1 Gammaproteobacteria bacterium
AGGAAGGTGCGGAGAAAGGTCGGCCAATATTGTGTTCGGAGTTTCCAGCCCTGGGCCATAGGATGTATTCGCCCACTGCATCCATCATTTACCAGTTCAGAGAGGTCGCGATCCGAGGTAATCCTACTCGTGTTTCACACTATGACCAGCCACGGTTTGCCTGGCATTAAATCAAATATTGCCGAAATACCACAACCCCGAGAACTCCATCGTTCTTTTAATTAAGACCATTTTTAGTCAAAGAAGTGTTATATGAAAATTGAAATTCTTTGCACCGGTGATGAGATATTATCTGGTAAAACCATCAACACGAATCATAGTTTTATGGCTCGTCGATTGGTAGAAAACGGGTTTGAGGTTTATTGGGGTACCGTCGTGGGGGACGACAGGGACAGCTTAGTGCACGCTTTTGAAATGGCTTCCCAAAGAGCAGACGCTATTATTGTAAACGGCGGACTCGGCCCGACAGTGGATGATTTGTCCCAGGAAGTTGCCGCTCAGACTGCGGGTGTGGAGCTTGAACTTAATCAAGGTTGGCTTGACCGGATTTCTGAATGGTATCAATCCAGGGGCAGGGTGATGCCTGAAAATAATCATAAGCAGGCTATGTTGCCCGCAGGTTCTGAGTTTATAGACAATCCGATTGGGACGGCCTGTGGGTTTGCGATTGATATAAATGGCGCGAGATTTTTCTTTACGCCAGGCGTCCCGCGGGAGATGAGGCGGATGCTGAATGAGCAGATTGTTCCGCGACTCCAGAACCTTCGAGGGTATCATCTAACTACCCGCGTCAAGCGTTTCCATACTTTTGGCATCGGCGAATCCCGCGCAGACCGATTGCTTGATGGTATTGAGGAAATGGCATTGGATGGATCGGTAAAACTGGGTTTTCAATCACATTACCCTCAACTGGAAACTAAGTTGACGTTACAGGGAAGAAGCGAACAGGAGATTGATAACAAACTGCGGCCAATTGAAACGGCAATGCGAGAAAAGTTGGGTAATTTTGTAATTGCAGAAGATAATCAAACTATTGAGGGTTCGGTGCTTGACGCGCTGGAAGACGTAAAGGGGTGCGTTTCCATTATGGAAATGAATACGGCGGGTATGATTGCTACAAGGTTGATGAGTGATCCTGATCATGTTGATCGAGTGAAAAGTAGCCTGGTCTCCTGGGATCCGGACGTCTTGTCTGGGTTTGTCGGGCGTGAAGCAGGTCAAGGGACCTCTACTTTGCATGCCGGTGAACTGGCGGCTTCAATTTTACAGGAAGAAGGAGTGACTCACGCGCTGGTGGTGCTCACTGAACGAAAGATTAAAGGTAATAAGGATTCCTCTGAAAGTTCCTCTATTATCCATATCGTAGTTGCAGATGGATTAAGAAGAGAATCCCGTCAGGCTGAGTTGCCAGGCAGCCCAGACTGGATTCAAACGGGGTCCACAGAACTCGCGCTCGATTGCCTGCGTCGTTTTTTATACGGCTTACCCGTTCAGGAAAGAATTGATTTCGAGCAACATTAAAAGTTAAGCCGTATAGTTTTCTGTGTCCAAAAACTCATTAGAATTTACATTGTTCGAGCATGGGTGTGATCCAGTTTTTGTGTTTTTTTATTTCTGTTTCAGATAACCCTGTCAGTTCGTAGGGAAGAACTAGCCAGTTATCGGTTTCATGGAGAAAAAAATCTGGCTTCCGGCCGGTTCGGTTTTGAGAAGGTTTGTAATAGGGAACTCCAATCCTTACATCGTGGGGCATGTTTCTTTTTGTTTTGGAGGCAAGCCGGCTAATCAGTGCTTCAATATTTCGACCCGTGCTGAAAACATCATCGATAATTAGCAGTGAATCATCGTTATTCATTCTTTCAAACAGGTATTGAAGCCCGTGGACACGTATTTCATTTTGGGTGCTCAGTTTACTTAAATAATCTTTCATTCCTCTGTAGGATGTCCGGACTGAAATATGATCTGTTTCCACACCGAGATACTGAAGACATTCCTGGACGTAAATGCCCACCGTGGAGCCTCCTCTCCACAGCCCGACAATAAAGTCAGGTCGAAACCCGCTTTCAAAAATCTTGACTCCCAGGCGAAATGAATCCTCGAGCAGAGTCTGTTCTTCGATATACTGTTTATGCATTTTAGGAGAACTATATTAACTGGATACGATATTATCTGCTAAGGAGATGCATTCCAATAGTTGATCCGGCAGAGGCTGGCAAAATTAGAATTCAATGACACAAAAAACTTACTTATCGGCCCAACAATTAATTGAAGATTCATTTCGCCTTGGCGCGCGAGTGATTTCCAGCGGATTTCAACCGACTATCATGATTGCTATCTGGCGTGGTGGGACACCCATGGGTATTGCTATCCAGGAATTGCTGGCCTACCAGGGGATCGATACAGATCATATTGCTATCCGAACTTCTTCCTACAGTGGTATTGATGGCCGGGATAGTAAAATAGCTATTCATGGCATGAATTATCTTATTAAAACCGTACGCTCCAGTGATTCGCTGTTGATTGTCGATGATGTGTTTGATACCGGTCATACCATTGAGGCGGTAATTGACAATCTTACGAGTAAAGCGCGGCTTAATACGCCGCATGATATCCGAGTTGCAGTGCCCTACTATAAACCCACCCGACGTCAGGTTGAACGCGTTCCCGATTACTATTTGTACGAAACTGAAGAGTGGTTAAAGTATCCTCATTCACTGGAAGGACTCACCGTAGAGGAGGTTTCCAGCAACCGGCCGGAGTTGTTTGAAATAATGAAAGACCATCTGCCGGTGTTCGATCACAAGAGTCATTAGCAGATGATGTTTTATTTTGGCGTATTAGACTATGAGTAGTGCGGTGATTTGTTACACATTTCGCAGGTGCCCTTACGCAATGCGCGCGAGAATGGCGATGGATTATGCGGGTATTCAGCCCGAGTATCGGGAAATTATTTTCTCTAACAAGCCGCCATCGATGTGTGCGGTTTCTCCGAAGGCTACGGTTCCGGTTCTGGTGCTGCCTGAAGGTGAGGTGATCGATGAGAGCCGAGATATCATGACTTGGAGTCTTGAGCAGAATGATCCAGAAAACTGGTACGGAGTAACTTCGGAAATACGCGAAAAGAGTGACTTTCTGATCGACTACAACGATACGGAATTCAAAATTTGGCTGGACAAGTATAAATATGCGGATCGCCATCCTGATCATCCTGCCGAGTATTATCGAAGCGAAGGAGAAGTGTTTTTAGCCCGATTGGAAGGCTCTCTGAGTCAGCATGTCTGGTTGCTGGATGATGTTCCAGGTCTGGCAGATATGGCTTTATTTCCGTTTATACGTCAGTTTTCAATGGTGGAGGCTGACTGGTTTCAGCAGGCTCCCTATCCCAGGTTGCGTAGTTGGCTTGGGAACATTTGCGAATCTGAACGGTTTCAGAGAATTATGGTTAAAAGACCATTGTGGAAATTTTAGCAAACTCAAATAGATGAAAGAATCGATGAATATGAAATCTCATGCGCGTGTTGTTGTCATAGGGGGTGGGTGTGTTGGTGCTAATATTTTGCATAGTCTCACAGCCCGGGGATTCAATGATGTGGTTCTGGTTGAACGAACCGAATTAACCGCTGGATCAACCTGGCATGCTGCGGGCCTGATTCCACTGTATAGTTTCAGTTATAGCTTTGGCAGACTGATTGCAAAAAGCATAGAGATATATGAAGGGATAGAAGCGGATACCGGTCAAAATATCGGTTGGCATAAATGTGGTCAGCTGCGTGTTGCCAATACTGCTGATCGAATGGATGAATATCTCAACTATATGAGCATCGCTGAAACTCAGGGCATTCGCGCAGAGTTATTGTCACCGGAACAGGTTTATGATCTCTGGCCTCTAATGGCAAAAAATCCAAAAATGTTGGGTGGTGTCTATAATCCTGATGATGGCCACATTGCGCCCGCAGACATTACCCAGGCACTCGCAAAAGTTGCCAGAAAAAACGGCGCGGAAATCTATCGTGATACGGAAGTACTCAATCTTCAGATGCTGCCAAACGGTGAATGGCTGGTGAAAACTTCAGTGGGGGATATCCAGTGCGAGCATGTTGTTACCGCTACTGGAAATTACGTTCAGCAAACGGCAAAGATGCTGAGGACCAATATTCCGGCTTTCCCGATATTGCATCAATACTGGGTCACTGAATCTGTTCCTGAAGTTGTAGAACGCAAAGCCAATGGACATCCTGAAATGCCAGTATTGCGTGATGAAACGATTAACGGATATGTTCGGGAAGAGCGGACTGGCTTGATGTTTGGTCCTTATGAAAAACCCTCCAATCTTGAACATTTTGCTCGTGATGGTGTGCCTGCCGGATTTGGGGCAGACTTGATGCCAGAAGATTTTGAATCCGTAGAAACCCATTGGGAAGAGGCGATCAAGCGCGTCCCCAGCCTTGGTAAAGTGGGAATTAAAAATAATGTGCGCGGGCCGATTTGTGTCTCTCCGGATAATATGCCGTTAGTGGGGCCTTATCCGGGCAAAAGAAATTTGTGGATGGCTGAAGGTGTTTCGGGTGGTATTTTGATGGGTGGCGGCATTGGGCACCAGCTCGCGCACTGGATTGATGAAGGGGAGCCGGAAATGGATTTATCTGAAATTGATTGTCGACGGTTTGGTTCCTATGCCAACAAGGAATGGACCGGACTTAGGAATCGGGAGACTTTTGGCTATAACTTTGGTGTGCATTATCCAGATCACCAGTGGCAATCGGCGCGGCCCTGTAAAACGTCACCCTGTTATAACCGGCTTTCCAGAAGAGGCGCGGTTTGGGGGGCCGTTTATGGCTGGGAAGATGCCCTCTGGTACGCCCCGAAAGGGGTAGAGGCTGCAGACAAATACAGCTATCGCAGTTTTAACTATATGCCTTTTGTGGCTCAGGAAGTTAGTGCGATTCGTAATGATGTGGCATTCATAGAAATGACTTCCATGGCCAAGTTTGAAGTATCTGGAAAGAATGCAGAAAACTGGTTGAACCGGATTCTTGCCAATCATTGTCCGACTTCTGTGGGCAAGATGGCGTTGAGTCATTTGTTAACGGATAAGGGTGGTGTCCGCTGCGAGTTTACGGTGACCCGATTTGACGAAACACTATTTTATCTTGTAGGAACGCCT
>JAIBDK010000486.1 GCA_024679435.1 Gammaproteobacteria bacterium
TATATCAAAGGATTAAAACGCGGCCTGGTCGATTTTCTCAAGCAACCGAAAAGAGCCATAACCGTCAATTTTCCGATTGAGCTTGATGACGGTTCGATCCAGTCAATCAAGGGTTTCCGTGTAACTCATAACCGCGTATTTGGGCCCAGCAAAGGTGGCATTCGTTATCACCCAGATTTGACTATTGAAGAGGTCATATCCCTGGCCAAATTGATGACCTGGAAATGTGCGCTGATGAATTTACCCTTTGGGGGAGCAAAAGGAGGGGTAGTGTGTCATCCCAAGGCGCTTAGCGACAATGAACTACGCCGTATAACAAGACGTTTCACCACCGAAATGCACGACATTTTTGGTCCAAACACCGACATCCCTGCGCCAGATCTCTATACAAATGAGCAGACGATGGCGTGGATTTTTGATACTTATGATGTATTGCATCAAGGATATAACAATCACCAGGTTGTAACGGGAAAACCTATCGAAATGGGCGGTTCTTATGGTCGTCATGAAGCTACCGGCCTCGGCTGCATGTTTGCAACTGAGCGGTTTTTGTCTCGGGCATTGATTCCCGAGCAACAAGAAATCTCTGGTGCACGTGTTGCTATTCAGGGGTTTGGTGATGTCGGTAGCGTCGCATCTGATGCTTTTTATCGAAAAGGTGCGCGCATCATCGCAGTAAGCGATAGTAAAGGGGGAATCTTCCGCCAGGAGGGATTGACTCCGGAAGAAGTGCAGGCATTTAAGCACGAACATGACACCGTGCAGGGAATGAACGATACCATCTCTATTACCAACGCTGAATTACTTGAACTTGAATGTGATATTTTGATTCCCGCCGCACTGGGAAATCAGATCCATAGTGGGAATGCGAACCATATCAAAGCAAAATTAGTGGTAGAAGGTGCCAATAATGCCACTACCCCTGCTGCAGATAAAATTCTGGCTGATCGTGGAATTTTTGTAATACCAGATATTTTGGCTAATGCTGGAGGCGTCACAGTGAGTTACTACGAGTGGGTGCAAAATCAGGTCAATGAGCAGTGGGCTCTGGAAGTAGTTCAGGACAAATTACAATCGAAAATGTATAAAGCGGTCGATACCGTTTTCAACCGCTGGCAGTCATTCGTAGTAGGAGATGAAAAACCCGGGAAGGATGAAGGCGAGTCCAGCGAACCCGCTCCCGACTTTCGTTCAGTATCTCTGATCATCGCCATTGAACGTGTTGCCCGAGCCACACTGATGCGCGGCATTTGGCCGTAAAGATAAGCGACCGTATCACTCGTGCAGTCGTTATAACAATACAATAATTCTGTAACTAAAATTACTGTCCATCACAAGATAAACATGAATTTTGAGCGGCTCTTGGTCAAACAAAAACCTCTTTTTTTACTGTGAATTTAAGAGCTGTCTTAATTTGATCAGGGACCGATAGGGAACGTCCATCGAAAAACTATTGAACAACCATACGGGAATATTTCCGCCCGGATCCATGTGGATCTGATAGCGAATGCTGCTAGAGTTGTCTGGCAGTGGCCGAATTAACCATTCTGCGACCA
>JAIBDK010000231.1 GCA_024679435.1 Gammaproteobacteria bacterium
GCGGATTCATCGACGGGTTTAACGACGTTGTAACCAACTATTTTCTTTTCTATCTTTACGCTCATGATATTTTGTAATCTAAAACTTTATAATGTTTACCGGATCCATTATTCTGTGTTGGAACGGCCTTATAGCTCAATCTTATACTTCCATCACCGAATCACGATCATAAGATTGCACATCATAGCTTTCTCCGTGACTTTCTCTATCAACTTCAGATGAAAGCTCAATAGAAGAAGCCATTTGTAGAATATTTTGCTGAGCTGGATACTCCTCTTCAACAGCCTGACCAATATGCATATTAAACTGAACCCTGCGATTACGCTCCCGGGATTTAGAGATAGGTTTCTTATTCATCTTCTCACAAGTCTCTTAATTGATACGTATTCTGGATATGAATTGTTTGAAATTTATGGTCTGTAAGCGTTTTGATCGAGTCAATTCTCAGATTCTGTCAGAATCGGCCGTAGTAACCCTCTTTTAATGCGTCAAAAAGATTAGCCGCAGTATGCATTTCACCGTCGTACTCGATTTCCTCGTTACCTTTGACTTCAACTACCTCGCCGTTATCCAGAGTGAACTGATATTTGGTATTCTCAAGATCTGAGTCTTTGACCAACACGCCCTGAAATACTTCCGGGTTGAAGCGGAAAGTTGTACAACCTTTGAGACCTTTTTCCCAAGCATATTGATATATATCCTGAAACTTTTCGAACTCGAAATCCGTAGGCACGTTGGCTGTTTTGGAAATCGACGAATCCACCCATTTTTGGGCCGCAGCCTGAACGTCAACATGCTGAGTTGGCGAAACGTCATCAGTAGTGATGAAATAATCCGGCAACCTGCTGTCTTCAATCGAGGCGTTAGGCGCAGCATTCGGATTAACCAGGTGACGGTAAGCTAGCAATTCATAGGAAAAAACATCTACTTTTTCCTTGGACTTCTTACCTTCACGAATGACGTTGCGACTATACATATGAGCAAAACTTGGCTCAATGCCGTTACTGACATTGTTGGCCAACGACAGGCTAATGGTTCCGGTAGGAGCAATAGATGTGTGGTGAGTGAAACGACAGCCCTTTTTGGCAATCTCATCCTGCAGATCTTTGGAGAACTGCTGCATATACCGACTGTAACGCCCCATCAACACCGAACCTTTTACCAAATCACCAATCTGATAACCATCTTCCGCCATTTCCGGCCGAATGGCCAACATTTCAGCGTTAACCGCATATTCCTGTTCCAGAACCGGGGCAACCCCTTTTTCCTGACCCAGCTCCAGTCCGATCTGCCAGCCAACCTCCGCCATTTCCCGGGCTACCCGTTCGGTAAATACCAATGATCCCTCATCACCATATTTCATCTGCAGCATAGTCAAGGTAGAGCCAAGACCCAGGAATCCCATTCCATGCCGACGCTTCGATAGAATCTCCCCACTTTGCTTATCCAGTGGCAAGCCGTTGACTTCGACAACGTTATCCATCATTCGAGTAAACACCGCAACGACTTCACGATATTTCTCCCAGTTGAACTTCGCTTCTTCTGTGAAAGGATTATCTACAAATTTAGTTAAATTTACAGAACCCAGTAGACAGGCTCCGTAAGGTGGTAAGGGTTGCTCACCACACGGATTAGTTGCACGAATATTTTCGCAAAACCAGTTGTTGTTCATTTCATTGATTCGATCCACCAGAATGAAGCCGGGTTCAGCATAATCATAGGTTGAATTCATGATCAGATTCCACAGCCTTTTTGCCGGAATGGTGTTGTACACCCGACAGGCCACTTCGCCAATCTCATTCACCTGATAGTTTGACTGGGTCGACCACGGCCGATAAATAACCTGATGTTCCTGGCTGTTGATTTCCTGTTCTGTAGCGGGAAAATATAAATCCCAGTCGATATCATCCTTAACGGCCTGCATGAATTCATCGGTAATCAGACATGAAAGATTAAACTGGCGCAGACGCCCGTCTTCACGCTTGGCCCGAATGAACTCCAGAATATCGGGATGAGAGATGTCGAATGTTCCCATCTGAGCACCTCGTCTTCCCCCAGCAGATGACACGGTAAAACACATGGAATCAAAAATGTCCATAAAAGACAGCGGGCCGGAGGTGTAGGCTCCGGCGCCGCTGACGAAAGCGCCCTTGGGACGCAAGGTGGAGAATTCATAACCAATCCCGCATCCGGCTTTTAACGTCAATCCGGCTTCGTGAACGGAACTCAATACCCCATCCATGGAATCCGGGATGATTCCGGATACCGTGCAATTTATTGTACTCGTGGCTGGCTTATGCTCCCTCGCTCCGGCGTTAGAAGTAATTCTTCCTGCAGGAATTGCGCCATTTTGAAGAGCCCAGACAAATTTTTCGCGCCATTCATCCTGTTTGGCCTTGCTGGTTTCGACTTCGGCCAAGGCTTCGGCAACCCGTGTGTAAGTTGCCTGTATATCAGCATCCAGAGGGTCACCTTTCATGGTCTTCAGTCGATATTTTTTATCCCAGATATCCAGAGAAGCTGGCTGTAGATCAATTTGTTCAAGGGTTTTAAACTCATTTTTTCCCGCATCACGGTCTACGGATGAATCCGAGATGCCCGCGCGAGATTTATCGGTATTGTTGGCGGCGTTGGCCATGTTCATGCTGTTTTTTCCTCTCTCATGGATCCCTTCGAACCCTCACGTCGTCACATTTTGTAAATACACTACCGGGCCATGGTATTTTTTCTTCCCTATAGTCGAATCTAGAATAATTCTCATGTTTGTTCGCCAAAGCACTGATTTATACAATGTTTTTGTAGAATAACACAAAAACTACATGTTGTGGCGAATTTCCAATGTTAAACCCTATATATAGGTTTCGTCAAAATATATTTTCCTTCCCAGCAATTTCAACGGCTTATCTGAGAACTCTGATTTGGGATTTAGAGTTATTCAGCGTAACCCCGGCGAAAATGGAAAATTTGCTCAAGTTAAATATCAGATACCAACCAATTCGGCACTTGTAATCTTAAAAATGTATCCGCTGCCGGGTTTTTTAAACAAACGCTGACCGCATATCGACAATCAGTAACAAAAATACTGATTGCCTGTTTTTCTAAATTTCGAAAGGCTACACTAGCGCGCTTTTCACCGTAATCTCAATGACTTGCAAATTATGCCGTGCTGACCCCCAACGATTCCCAGAAACAGGCCATTCATCATACCGGAACAGCATTGCTGGTTTTGGCTGGAGCCGGCAGTGGCAAAACCCGGGTTATTACCGAGAAAATAGCATGGCTTATCCGCTCTCAGAAAGTAAATCCCTATACCATTACTGCTGTTACCTTTACCAATAAAGCCGCCCGGGAAATGACGTCCCGGATTTCCACGATGTTCAAGCAACACGCCAGTGGATCAGAACAGGCTAAAGGCCTTTCCATATCAACGTTTCATTCTCTAGGATTGCGAATTCTTCGTAGCGATCTCGGCCTTGCCGGACTGCGGTCGGGCTTTAGCGTCATCGATCCGGCGGACGCACAGATTATTGTCGGTGATTTACTGGCCGAAGAGTTATCCCGTAACCCGGAGATGGCAGAACGAGTTTTCTACACAATATCGCGCTGGAAAAATGACGGTATTTTCCCGCAGGCCAGCGATATCCAGACGGTCACCGATCAAACCAATCCGGTGAGCGTCGCAGCTGCCGCAATCTATCCACGTTACGACCGTTATCTGAGAGCCTGCAACTCAGTGGATCTCGACGATCTGATATTTCTCCCTACCCAACTTCTCAAAGCCAACCCCGACTTTCGCTTAAGATGGCAGGAAAAAATTCGCTATCTATTGATTGACGAATATCAGGACACCAATGGTTCTCAATATGGCATGGTTCGTTATCTGGTAGGAAGTGGATCCCGTCTTACCGTAGTCGGCGACGACGACCAATCGATATATTCCTGGCGCGGCGCTAAACCCGAAAACATGACCCGTCTCAATAAAGACTATCCCGACATGTCACTGGTGATGCTGGAGCAAAACTACCGGTCCATGGGACGAATTCTCAAAGTGGCCAATCATGTTATCAGCAACAACCCCAGACCTTTCTCAAAGACATTGTGGAGTGCACTTGGATATGGTGATGCGATCACCATTAAAACCGCCAGAAATGATGAGGTTGAAGCAGAGAAAGTGGTGTCCGCGATCATGGCCCATCAGTTTCGCCATAATTCCGAAAATCGGGATTTCGCAATCCTCTATCGCAGCAACCACCTGGCTCGAATACTGGAAACCAAATTAAGGGAGATGCGAATACCTTACCGTCTGAGCGGTGGACTGTCGTTTTTTGATCAATCAGAAATACGGGATATTATGGGCTACCTTCGATTGCTCACCAACCCGGCTGATGACACCGCTTTCATGAGAATTATCAATACCCCGAGACGAGGGATCGGTGCCACCGCTCTTGAGAAAATAACCGCTTTGGCATCTCGCAAAAACTTGTCACTACTCGATACTCTGTTTGATGATGAGCTAAAAAACACGGTCAATGCGCGCGCACGTGACACA
>JAIBDK010000170.1 GCA_024679435.1 Gammaproteobacteria bacterium
AAAAAACAGACCATTCTGTATATAAATCGACGTGGTTTTGCGCCTGTAGCTCAGTGCAGTGGTTGTGGTTGGCAAGCAAAATGCCCGAGATGCGATGCGTTCATGACAGTGCACAACAAAGCTAAAGAGCTTAGATGTCATCATTGCGGAAGTAAAAACCAGGAAGTATCCAACTGCCCGGACTGCAAACAGCTGTTATTCTACACTGGAGTTGGAACTCAGAGAGTTGAACAGGCATTAAAAAATAAGTTTCCTGAAGCGAAAATTCTTCGATTCGACAGAGATGAAATAACCAGCCTTGAAACACTGAACGAGGCGCTTGATAAAATCAATCAGGGTGATGCTGATATCATCATCGGAACCCAGCTTATTGCGAAAGGCCATGACTTTCCCAGAGTCACGCTGGTTGGGGTCATTAATTCTGACCAGGGTCTCTACAGCGTCGACTTCCGGGCACCAGAATATATGGTTCAGCAAATAACCCAGGTTGCGGGTCGTGCGGGGCGAGGTTTAGAACCCGGACGAGTAATTATCCAGACCGCCCATCCCGATAATCCATATCTCAAGTTAATTCAAAACCATCAGTTGAAAAATTTCTACGCTCTTTGTTCGCGAGAAAGGCAGCTTACAGGATTGCCGCCGTATGGGTTCATCGCCATGTGGCGTGCAGAATCAACAGATGCTCGGGCAGCCCTGTTGTTTTTAGATAAGGCACGTGCAATGGGAGTGAGACTGATCAAACATAACGGCCTAAATGGAATATTACTTATGGATCCTGTGAGCTCACCCATGGAGAGAATCGCCGGACGATATCGCGCTCAATTGCTCATCAAATCAAGTGAACGTTCAATGCTCCACAAGCTGCTCCGGACATGGTTGAATCAGGTCACGGATTCAAAAATCAGCCAACGCGTAAAATGGTCCCTCGATGTTGATCCTATGGATATGTTTTAACCCTTTAGTCAAAACACATTAGATAGACACCATTGATTAGCAGCAACCATCCAGAGACAATTTTATTTCGAGTATAATCTGCGGAAACGGATAAACTCCTAAAAGAATCGAAAACTTACGATGACGGATTCAATAACAATCGACCGCCCAGACGACTGGCATCTCCATGTCAGGGACGGCGAAATGCTTGAGCGTGTTGTTCCATTCACCGCATCCCGCTTCGGCAGAGCACTAATAATGCCTAATCTCAACCCTCCCGTAAGAAACGTTACGCAGGCTCTAAAGTACCGGTCACAAATATTGGATTCGGTCCCTTCGAATACAACATTCGATCCGAAAATGAGTCTTTATCTGACAGATTCCACAACGGTTGCAGATGTAGTTGAAGCATCTCAAAGCGAACATATTGCAGGATTTAAACTCTATCCAGCCGGGGCAACCACCAATTCTGATTCAGGAGTGACTAAAATTCTAGGAGTCATGCCCATTCTTGAGGCCATGTCGGAACATGGTGTTGTTCTCCAGGTCCATGGAGAAGTTACCGACAAACACGTTGATATATTCGATCGGGAAGCCGTGTTCATCGATCAGATACTGTTGCCCCTGAGTCGGGAAATTCCACAGCTTAAAATTGTACTGGAACATATCACAACGCGCGAAGGTGTCGATTTTGTGCAATCTGCCGGCCCTCAAATTGCCGGCACAATCACTCCCCAACACCTTCTTTATAACCGCAATGAAATCTTTCGTGGCGGCATCCGTCCCCACGCATTTTGCCTTCCGGTGTTAAAACGAGAAGCGCACCGTCAGGCTTTAATGGAAGCAGCAACCCAAGGAAACCCATCTTTTTTTCTGGGCACAGACAGTGCACCCCACATTCGTGGAGCCAAACAAAGTGAATGCGGTTGTGCGGGCATTTTCTCTGCCAACGCAGCAATAGAAATCTATGCGGAAATATTTGCGAGTGTTGACAAACTGCACATGCTGGAAGGGTTTTCAAGCCACCATGGTGCAGATTTTTACGACGTAAAAAGGAATACGGAAACCATCACCCTGATAAATCAAATGCACACGTTACCCACGAAAATCGATGGTGCAAATAAAAACGCAGATGATGACCTTATACCACTGATGGCAGGACATCAATTATCCTGGATGCTGCAACTGTAAACATGCGGAATCTTTTCCGGTAGTTCAAATTGCGTCAAAGCTGGTCCTGGTAGATGGTAACTTCCGCATTTTCACGTAAATGAGACCTGAACTGATTATACATTTCAGCACCATCCCGTGAATCCAACCTCGCTTCAACATTCGCTCCTATAGCCTCATCCACGGTTTGCGGGTCGCCTGCTCTGACCTCTTCCAGAACAAACAAAGCATAATCACCATTCGCAAGAGCAACGCCGCCAGGAGTGACTGTCCCGACCTCTGGTTCTGATGCCGAAAATATACTGTCCGCCAGCAACGCCAACTCCGAAGCAACACTCTGCTTTTTACCATTAAGTTGCTCACTGATCAGTCCCTTATTGGAAACAAATGCGTCCCAGTCTGACCGGGTTTTTGTCCCGTTATCGAACTCACTAAGATATTGAGCTCCCAGCTCCAGCACCTGCGCCTGGATTCTTTCCTCGGTAATGGATTTCAAAATGTCTGATCGCACCTCTTTCAAAGGCTTAAGACTTTCAGCTTCATATTCTGTTTTCTGAATTGCAAGCAATCTGTCAAAGCCAATTTCAATAGCCGGGCTTACTAGATTCTCCGAGAGCACATCTTCAGCAAAGGCTGCATTTCGGACAAGCGCTTCTGCGCCTATACCCTGGCCTGAAGAAATGCTGAACCAGTCGCTTTCCTTTATCGGAAGATCGAGTTCGTCTGCGGTAGTCGTGAGGTTATCCGGGTCCTCAAAAACCAGATTTTTGAAGGATTCTGACTGCTCTGCAAAGAGTTCCTCCGCCTGAATACTTTTCGCCTCTGCGGCAACAAGATGGCGCACGTCTGCAAGCGCCTGTTGTTGCCCTGGTACCAAATCCACCAGCTTGATGATGTGATAACCGAATTTTGTCTGTACTGGGCCGTTAATATCACCCTGTTGCATAGAAAACACGGCATCTTCGAATGGCTTAACCATCTGCTCCCGGGCTACAACACCAAGATCTCCGCCGTTGGCGCTTGATCCAGGGTCATCAGAATATTGCTCGGCCAATGCGGAAAAATCCTCCCCCTGATTCAGTCTTTCAATCAAACTATTGGCCAGCGCCAGCTTTTCCTGTCTCGTTTCGTCTTGTGCAGATTCTGGAACGTTAATCAATATATGGCTGGCTCGACGGCTTTCTGCAGTTCGATAGCGGCCTTTGGTTTCGTCGTACAGACTGGAAATCTGATCTTCAGAAAGTGTAATTAACTCTTTCAGCGATTCGCTACTAAGCTCAATATAATTGACCCGAATTCTGGCTTCGCTCATATATTGTTCGCTGTTCCTCTCGTAATAATCGGAAATATCCTCGTCACTAACCTCAATCTGATCGATAAACTGATCGGTGCGGATGACCGCGTAGGAGGCCATTCTTTGCTGGTCCTGCAAAGCTAGCAGCCTGGATTTATCAAATTTCGTGACAAAAGCGGTTTCACTGATTCCGACACTTAACTGATTAACGATTTCGTTTACTCGTTGATATTCCTCGAAACTTTGGGGCGTAAATTGGTTTGCGCTGAGAATTGCCTGATACTGAGCAAGATCAAATTTTCCGTCAACCTGAAATGCCGGTTCAATCTGGATCATCTGACTCAACTGAGTGTCTGAAATTCGAAAATTGTGATCGCGGGTATACTGATTGAGGAGTTGGTTACTAATCAGATTATCAAGCACGCGTTGCCTAATACCAAGGGTATCCAGTAGTTGCGGATCGAAGTTACTGCCAAGTCGCTCTGACAGAGCCTGAGATTGCTGTGCGAGATCTTGCTGGTAGGTGTAAATGGAAATATCGTCCCCGTTGACACTCGCGACAGAAACCTCGCTACCTCCTTCAAAATAAGAGTTAATCCCCCAAAGAGCAAATGGAATAACCAGCAGGGTAACGATAACCCAGGCAATCCAACCAGTTGCACGTTCACGTATAGCAGTCAGCATCGAAGGGGTACCTAAATCGAGGTTAAATCGATATCTTTACGATATCTGTAGGGAGTAACACGAATACGGAATAGTTCCGCATTATTTTTCAAAACAAAGTTCCAGGCTAAGTTCCTGCTCACCAAGATAAAAATGCGAGGAGATAGAAAATGCGAGACCAAACCTTTGATCTCGCATTCTATATCAGTGGCGGAGCGGACGGGACTCGAACCCGCGACCCCCGGCGTGACAGGCCGGTATTCTAACCAACTGAACTACCGCTCCGAAACTTGGTGGGCGCTGCAGGGATCGAACCTGCGACCCTCGCCTTGTAAGGGCGATGCTCTCCCAGCTGAGCTAAGCGCCCTGGAAATCGCGCGCTAGTTTACGGCATCTTTTAATCCTTTACCAGCCTTAAATTTAGCTGCTCGAGAAGCGGCAATTTGAATAGTTTCGCCGGTTCGTGGATTACGTCCGGTTCGCGCAGCACGGTCAGAAACAGAAAATGTTCCAAAACCAATTAGTGATACTGAATCGCCTTTCGCAAGTGCTGATTCGACGGCACCAAAAACAGCATCAACGGCGTTTCCAGCATCTGATTTCGTTAGATTTGCACTAGCGGCTACTGCGTCAGTTAGTTCTGCTTTGTTCATAGTCTTAGATTCCTCTTAAAAATTATTTGAAAGTATTTTGACGTTTATAATTAGACACGATAAGTGTCTCTGCGAATTCTCACTGTGTATCGTTGTGGCTGTGTTATTTTTATGAATACCCCGCCACTTTCAACGGACCGACCACCGTGACAACGATTTAATCATAATAAACAAGTCGCCCGAAAAGCAATAAAAATCAGGGTTTTTTAGCTATTCAATAGAAAATATTTTACTTGCAATTTAACAAAAAGTATTCGTTGAACAACTTTGATTTGGATGAGATCTATCCGCGATCTCCAAGTAAAAGATTGAGTTCAGTGGCTAACCTTATGATCCGTAAAGCAACACATTTATAATCTCGAAGCTAAAAACCTAAACACCCGGCTAATTCAAGAATAATTAGTGAGCAGTTATCCCGGAGCGCTTATTTTTGCTCGCAACCTGCTTTTTGTCTTTAGAACCCCCGTCCTTTCCTTCTTTGTCACTAGAAACCGGGGCCGGCGTCCTCTCAAGTGCGAGCGCAATCACTTCGTCTATCCATTTTACCGGTTTAATTTCCATGCTCTCGCGAACTTTTTTAGGTATTTCCTGAAGATCACGCTCGTTCTCATGCGGAATTATAGCAAGCTTTATTCCCGCTCTGTGCGCCGCCAGTAACTTCTCCTTTAGTCCTCCAATAGGAAGGACCTCACCACGCAGTGTGATCTCACCGGTCATCGCGACTGATGACAATGCTGGTATTCCGGTTAACGAAGATACGATTGATGTACACATGCCGACACCGGCGCTTGGGCCGTCTTTTGGCGTGGCACCTTCAGGAACATGCACATGCACATCCTGATTGACGTAGAAGTCAGGATCAATTCCCCATTGCTGACTGCGACTTCGAACCACACTCATAGCCGCCGTGATAGATTCCTGCATAACATCACCGAGCTT
>JAIBDK010000105.1 GCA_024679435.1 Gammaproteobacteria bacterium
CATTTAGGCCGTTATGTTTGATCAGTCTGACTCCCATTGCACGTGCCTTATCTAAAAACAACAGGGCTGCCCGAGCATCTGTTGATTCTGCACGCCACATGGCGATGAACCCATAAGGCGGCAATCCTGTAAGCTGCCTTTCTCGCGAACAAAGAGCGTAGAAATTTTTCAACTGATGGTTTTGAATTAACTTGAGATATGGATTATCGGGATGGGCGGTCTGGATAATTACTCGTCCAGGTTCTAAACCTCGTCCCGCACGACCCGCAACTTGGGTTATTTGCTGAACCATATATTCTGGTGCCCGGAAGTCGACGCTGTAGAGACCCTGGTCGGAATTAATGACCCCAACCAGCGTGACTCTGGGAAAGTCATGGCCTTTAGAAATAAGCTGGGTTCCGATGATGATATCAGCATCACCCTGATTGATTTGATCAAGCGCCTCGTTCAGTGTTTCAAGGCTGGTTATTTCATCTCTGTCGAATCGAAGAATTTTCGCTTCAGGAAATTTATTTTTTAATGCCTGTTCAACTCTCTGAGTTCCAACTCCAGTGTAGAATAATAGCTGTTTGCAGTCCGGGCAGTTGGATACTTCCTGGTTTTTACTTCCGCAATGATGACATCTAAGCTCTTTAGCTTTGTTGTGCACTGTCATGAACGCATCGCATCTCGGACATTTTGCTTGCCAACCACAACCACTGCACTGAGCTACAGGCGCAAAACCACGTCGATTTATATACAGAATGGTCTGTTTCTTAAATTTAAGTTGCTCGCCAATCGCTCCAAGCAACTGCGGAGACAATCCGTCCTGGTGGGGGTGTTTAGTTAAATCCACCAGAGTAATTTCTGGCATTTTGGCCACGCCCGTCCTTTCCTTTAATTCCAGAAGCTGATGCCTGCCGGCATAGACATTATTCATGGACTCCATGGATGGAGTCGCGGACCCAAGCACAACCGGGACAGCTTCCAGGCTTGCGCGTTTGATTGCTAAATCTCTGGCGTGATATCGAAAACCCTCAAGTTGCTTGAAAGAAAGGTCGTGTTCTTCGTCGACAATGATTAGTCCAGGGTTTCTCAGTGGTGTGAATATGGCTGACCGAGTGCCCAGAATGACACTGGCTTTTCCGCTGCGACCAGACCACCAGGCTTCAAATCGTTTTGATGCAGGCATATTGGAGTGCAACGCATAAACGCCTTGCCCCAATCTCTGCCTGAATCGGTCGATCAGCTGCGGGGTCAACGAGATTTCCGGTACCAGCACCAGCACCTGCTTTCCTCTGGCAAGGCATTCTTGTGCGGCGTGAAGATAGACTTCAGTTTTTCCGCTACCGGTAACGCCGTAAAGTACAAATGAGGAAAAAACAGAATTAGACTGATTCACTAAGCTGACGGCCTGTAATTGTTCGTCGTTCAGGGTCTCCTTAAATTCTGTGGTTTTCAGTGAAGCCTCGAACAGATCTTGTTTTTGCTTGACGATAAGCCCTTTGGTGATTAGAGAATTAATCAGACTAGTAAGGTTGCAGTGTTCAAAGGTATCGTCGGATTCGCGTATCTGAGGAAGGGAAACCCCAGTGTTTTCCGGAATAATCTCGTAAAGTCTGCGCTGTTTAGGTGCGCGAGCGAGCATGCTGCTTGCTTCTTTGGACGCGATCTGGCTGTTCCTGGTCAGAACGACCTCCTTGCCCGGCGCATCAATATCTCCCGGCTTTCTTAATTTCCCCGGTAGTGCGGCGTGAACAACTTCTCCTAAGGGGTAGTGGTAGTAGCCTGCTGACCACATTACCAGATCCATTACCGATCCAGACATTACCGGGTCGAGGTCGAGTACCTGCTTAACGTTCTTGAGCTTGACCGAGGCGTTAGCGGGTGATCCCCTTACAACCATTCCAACTAGTGTCCGTCGTCCAAACGGGACCAGAACACGGACTCCGGGTTCCACCGGTTCACTGTGCAGGTAGTCAAAGACCTGTCTGAGTGGGACAGGAACGGCGACTTGTAACTGGTACATGGTAGTGGTTTCTTGCAAAATTATTTACTCACAGATTCTGTGGATAACTTTGTGCATAAAACTCGAAAATGTGAGTATGTTGGGGAGTTTCAGGGGCCTGAGCACGGATTGCTTAAAAAATAGACAAATCAAAAAAAATTATTATAAATCAGTATTTTATGAGAGCATTTTAAAACAGTTGCGTAGGCAAATCGGCTAAATTAAGACTTTTTTGAAAGCGATTGATCATCTGTGTATAACTTATCTAGAAACCGATTATTCGCAGTGGGATAATAAAAATTAACAAATTTGTAATACTTTTTAATCAAACACTTAGAGGTTTTTGAGTTTAGGGATTTATGAAATTTTGAAATACTCAGTCTATGGAATCGATGTTGAAAGTAAAGTTGTTGTTCTTACGTTCATGCAGGAATCGCTCCAGAGTATGATGGATTACCTTGAATGAAATACCCTCCCAGGGGATATTTATTTCATCAAATAATTCAACTTCCAGACTCTCTGATCCTACTCCATATCCTTTCGGGTCGCTTAACGTAGCTCGAAATAGCATATAAATTTGATTCATTCTGGTTACGTTAAAGATTTGATAGAGCTCTAGGTTAGTGACTACTGCCAGTGCTTCCTCCCATGTTTCGCGCGCTGCCCCCTGTTCTATCGTCTCTCCGTTTTCCATGAAACCGGCGGGAATGGTCCAGGTTCCATAACGAGGTTCTATAGCCCGTTTACAAAGCAGAATCTTGTCTCCCCATACAGGCAGGCACCCCGCAATAACTTTTGGGTTCTGATACTGAATTTCACCACAGTCAAAACACATGTGCCTCTCACGATTGTCTCCGTCAGGTATTGCTATGCTTATTTCTGCCCCGCAAAAAGTACAGTAATTGATCGGGTTTATTTTTTTCATTTACTCAATTCGGATACGACTTGTTTGATATTGCATTGACTGAGTCAACCAGTGTGACCAATTGAAGATGCCGCTCAAGAATTTGGCGACTGCTAATTTACGATTGTCGTCAGAACAATGCCGCAATATATCATGGCACCCACCCAATTGTTGTTGAGAAATGCCTGAAAACACTTTTTTGAATCACGGTCTTTGATCAGAAACTGCTGATAAATTGCAAAACAGAGGGCACAGCCGATGCCGACATAAAAATGCCAGCTTGAATCCCTGAGATATCCGACCAGTCCAATAATGATGAATGCGGCGCTATGCAGCAGACCAATTAAGAGTTTGTCCGCCTTGCCAAACAAAATAGCGGTAGATTTGACGCCAATCAGAAGATCGTCTTCCTTGTCCGCCATGGCATAAATCGTATCATAGGCGACTATCCAGCAGAAGTTGCCAATAAAGATGAGCCAGGCTTCAGCAGGTATAGTATCGGTAAGAGCTGCGTAGGCCATGGGAATACCCATGGAAAATGCCAGTCCCAAAAAAAGCTGGGGAAGCTGTGTAAACCGTTTAGTAAACGGATAGAGTATCGCCAAAAAGAGGGCAATTATACTCAGGAATAGTGATTTTAGATTGAGTTGAAAAACCAGAATCAGGGCGGTTAGTATCAGTAATCCGAAAAGCATCAGGGCCGGTGTTGTCGAAACGCTACCGCTTGTTAGTGGTCTCGTGCTTGTTCGGCTGACATGTCGATCAAAATCTCTGTCAGCATAGTCGTTAATAATACAACCGGCGGCTCGCATAACTATGGTTCCCATTATAAAGATCACCACGATATCCGGATTGGGATCGCCATTTCCAGCCAACCATAGGGCCCAGAGAGTCGGCCACAATAGAAGGAACGTACCAATCGGGCGTTCCAGCCTCATAAGATGAATGTAAGGAAGTACTCTATCGAGCATATCGCTGAGAAAGATTAAACGTTGGCATATTGTTCACTTTGACTCATCCACCTGGAAACAATCGGGGTAATGAGTTCTGGATGATGCTGGTAAAGCTCTTGAGAAATTTTTTCTATTGTGGGAATCAATTGACGATCCCGAGCAAGATCTGCAATCTTCATTTGCGCAAGGCCAGTTTGTCTTGTTCCTAACAACTCTCCGGGCCCACGCTGCTCCAGATCTTTTTGTGCAATTTTAAATCCGTCATCGGTTTCACGCATGAGAGAAAGTCGTTCTTTTGCTAAATTTCCCAGAGGAGGTTGATAGACCAATACGCAGGAAGCCTGGTCGGACCCGCGGCCTACTCGTCCTCTTAGCTGATGAAGCTGCGATAACCCAAGCCTCTCTGCATTTTCGATTATCATAAGACTGGCATTGGGTACATTGACGCCAACTTCAATGACGGTGGTCGCCACCAGAAGATCAATTTCACCTTCGTTGAAGCGCTCCATGATGGCGTCTTTCTGGCTTGGTTTGAGTTTGCCGTGAATGAGTGCCACTCGTATTTCCGGCAACTGTTGCTGCAGGCTGGTTGCTGTCTGAGTTGCTGCCTGGGCTTGAAGTTTGTCTGATTCTTCCACTAGAGGACACACCCAGTAAACCTGCTGGCCGGAATCGCAAATATCTCGAATTCTGGAGGTCACTTCTTCTCTTCGGGTGTCTGGAATAACAACAGTCCTTACGGGCTTTCTGCCTGGGGGTAACTCATCGATGCTAGATACATCGAGGTCAGCGTAAAGGATCATAGCCAGAGATCGGGGTATCGGTGTTGCACTCATGATTATCTGGTGTGGAACCTGATCGGCTGAATGACTGTCAGTTGCATTGCCCTTACTGCGCAGGGCAAGTCGTTGCTCTACCCCGAAGCGATGTTGTTCATCGACGATCATCAAACCGAGTTTGTGAAATTCAACCTGCTGCTGGAACAGAGCATGAGTCCCAATAACCATGTTAGCTTCACCATTGGCAATCGTTTCGAGTGCCATTCTTCTTTGGGCAACAGGAAGTTTTCCTGTCAGCCATTGGGTTTTGAATCCCAGGTCATCAAACCATTGCGTAAAAGTCTGACGATGCTGCTCCGCAAGCAGTTCAGTTGGTGCCATAAGAGCAACTTGATAGCCGTCATCGATAGCCTGGAGGGCGGCGGCGGCGGCAACCACTGTTTTTCCTGAGCCAACATCTCCCTGCACCAAACGTAATACCGGCACGGAGGAATGAATATCTTTAAAAATTTCATCAACAACCCTGCGTTGCGCAGAGGTTAACTGATAGCCCAGAGAATCTTTCAGGGTTTTCCAGGAGGTTCCTGACAGTGAAAATGCCGGAGCGGATTCTTTTTTGCGATACTTTTTGATTCGGCTTAATGCTAGATAATGCGCGAGCATTTCTTCCAAAGCGAGTCGTTGTTGACAGGGGTGGGTGCCTGCAACTAGCGCTTTGGTATCTGCATCTGCAGGCGGGTGATGCGTCATCTTCAATGCCTGCTCCAGAGGCATTAATCCAAATTCCTGACGAATATTTTCGGGGAGTATGTCGATCAAATGGCCAATATGGTTGGAAACCGCCTGGTTAACCAGTTTTCGTATTACCGTGGGGCCGACGCCTTCAGTGGTGGGGTAAACCGGTGTCAGAGACTCTTCGAGCAGAGGTTTTGTTTGGTCGGAGAAAATTTGATATTCCGGGTGAGCTATTTCCAGGCTGTGGGTGCCTCGCCGAGGTTCGCCGAAACATTGAATCCAGGCACCTTCCCGAAAACTGCTTTGTTGATTTCGACTGAAATGGAAGAATCGCAGTAATATTGATCCGCTGTCATCGCCTACGCTAATTAGCAATGAGCGCCTTTTTCCAAAGCGAATATCGCATCCTTGAATTTGTCCCATGATAACCGAGCTGTTACCCGGTACAAGATCACTGATTGCGGTGATATGGGTCTTGTCCTGATAACGCAAAGGGAGATGGAACAGCAGGTCCTCGGGTTTAGATATATTAATTCGGCCGAGCTTTTCAGCCAATTGAGGGCCGACACCGCTTAGGCTTTGTAACGCGTGCTTTTCTGAACTCCTGCCTGTCACAGTTGGCTCTCCTTGGCCAATCTACGAAGACCAGATTGCCGCAGTCAATTCCATATCAAACAGCCGGGAGTTACTCCAGGACCAGAATCGCTTCAATTTCTATGGGAACTCCTTTGGGCAGAGCTGCCACGCCTACCGCGGCTCGAGCAGGATAGGGTTCAGAAAAGTAACCGGCCATGATTTCATTGACAGCGCCAAAATTATTCAGGTTGGTCATTGAAATGTTCAGTTTGACTGAATCTGCAAGTGATCCTCCTGCGGCCTCCGCAACGGCTGAGAGATTCTTAAAAACCTGATGCGCCGCAGCCTCAAAAGATTCCCCAACGACCTCCATTGTAGCTGGGTTTAGTGGGATCTGGCCTGAAATATAAACAGTATTTCCAGCTTTAACTGCCTGCGAGTAAGTGCCAATTGCCCCGGGCGCATTTTCTGTATTGATAATTTCTTTTTTAGCCATTTTTTATAAGTTTTATGATGTTGAAAGTGATTGTATTTTAACCTGATTATAGGCAACGCTATCACCTAATCATGTCGCCATCTTCGCTGATGCCGTTTTTTCTGGTTGGGAAGGTTTCGTAATCTGGTTACGATGCCGGTTGTTGATCTGGGACAGTGATTTTCCCAGCGACAGTTGGGTTGGATGCGCCAGTAACCGAAGGTAGGGTAGAGGGCAAGTCATGAATTGTTCGATAGGCCATCCAGGCAAAAGCTGCAGCTTCCACCCATTGCGGGTGAATTCCCAGATCATCGGTGGTGGAAACCTGACTCGCTGAGAGGTCTTTGATCATATCTTTCAGAAGACCATTGTTTGCGCCACCGCCGGCTAAATAGACCGAATCAACCCGAGGCTGGAGATTTTTAAGTTGATCAATGATGCAACGAGCGGTAAGCATGGTGATAGTCGTCAAAACGTCTTCATGGGTGCTATGACTTCTCCCTTCCCAAAGACTCATTTTGTCTTTTAGCCAGTTAGCGTTAAAATATTCCTGCCCCGTACTTTTAGGAGGAGGGCGCTCGAAATAGGGATCTCGTAATAATAGATCGAGCAAGTCTAGCTGCAGGTCGCCGGTTCGAGCTATGTCGCCATTTTTGTCGTAATCACACCTGAAGTGCGTTCTGCACCAGTAATCTATAAGCGTATTGCCCGGGCCGGTGTCAAATCCTAAAATCTGCTCCGTTTTTCCTGCGGGCAAAAAAGTGATGTTCGAAATACCGCCAATATTTACAACTGCCCGGTTCTCATTTTTACTGGAAAAAGCGGCTTCATGAAAAGCCGGCACCAGCGGCGCACCCTGGCCGCCGGACGCTATATCTGCAGCGCGAAAATCGGTAACTGTGCTATATCCTGTTTCATTTGCCAGTATCTGACCGTTTCCAATTTGCAGAGAAAATGGTGGATCACTGTCAGGGCTGTGATGGATAGTTTGACCATGACACCCGATCACATCAATGTTTTTGTGACTGGCCTGTTCCAACAGGTCTTTTGTCACGGCGGCATAAAGATGAGCAAGCTCTCCATCTAAGCCGGCGGACTCTTCAGCGTTGGTAATCTTCTGGGACACGAGTTTGCGAATACGTTTTCTTACATCGTTCGAATAAGGGTGAGATACAGACCCGTGTATCGTAAATGTGTTCTGTTCGCTGATTTCGAGAATAACGCCATCAATGCCATCTGCACTGGTGCCTGACATTAAGCCGATCA
>JAIBDK010000250.1 GCA_024679435.1 Gammaproteobacteria bacterium
ATTATTACAGAACTCGGTAATTTTCAGTTTATCTTTTACACCATCGGTTTCGACGCCGCTACTGACATCCACACCGTAGGGCACAGCGGCTTGAATCGCATCTGCTATATTTTCCGACGTTAATCCACCCGCCAACAACACGGGTTTGTTGCCGCCGTAACGAGATTTATCCCAATCAAAAGACTCACCTGTGCCACCATAATGGGTATTAGAATAGGTGTCCAGCAATACGGAACTGGCATCAGGATACCTGTCTTCTTCGCGTTTAAGGTCAATGGATTCACTGACACGCAGCACTTTTATATAAGGCAACGAAAAGCTTCGGCAAAACTCTGCATCCTCATGTCCGTGAAACTGCAGATAATCCAGCTTAACCGAGGAAAGAACTTGTTTCACGTACTCTGGATCTGGGTTTACAAAAACACCGACACTAGAGACGAAAGATGGCAGAACAGCAGGAACTGGACAGGCACGTTCAATACTGATATGCCGAGCGCTGGGGGCGTAAAACATAAGCCCAATCGCATCCGCCCCCGCCTGTGCGGCATGAAGAGCAATCTCTGTGCTTGATATGCCGCAAATTTTAATTCTTGTTCTCAATGAGTAATAATCGCTATGGTTCAGAGGCTTCTTTATACCCCTAGTCTACCAAAATCGACATATTTCCGGCGGCTCAGGTAAGGTAAATTTTTCATGGTAGGTAACGTTTGTAAAATATAACCCATCTGCGGGAGCCGTTATGCCGGCCTTACTGCGGTCTCTGGATTCCAACAATTCACCTACCCATTCAGGTTTTTGTTCTCCAAGTCCTATTTCGAAAAGAGTCCCTGCAATATTTCTTACCATATGGTGAAGAAAACCATTGGCGGTAATATCGAGCCATATCCAGTCTCCTGACCGCGCTATGTCAATCCAGGTTATCGTTTTAACCGGATTTTTATTCTGACATTTTGAGGACCTGAACGCATTAAAATTATGCGTGCCAAAAAAATAACGGCATCCTTCCTGCATTAGCCGAGTATCCAATGAGTCTTTGTGCCACGTTACCAGGCCATCGAGATATCCGGGGCTGACTCGCCTGTTCAGAATCACATAGCGATAACTCCGGCTCAATGCGCTATAACGTGCGTGGAACTCATCGACAACGGGTCGAACCCAGTGCAAAGAAATATCACTTGGTAAGTAGGTGTTAGTTCCTCTTAACCATTCAAATTCCTGTCGAATCGCTGAGCTATCGAAATGAAAAACCTGGCCGATAGCATGAACACCCGTGTCAGTGCGCCCTGCCGGACTTATAGTTATCCTCTCATTGGCAACACGACCAATCGCATTCTCAACTATTTCCTGAACTGATATGGCATGATGCTGGCGTTGCCAGCCATGATAGCGGGAACCGCGATATTCAACGCAACCTGCGAATCGTTGACTCATAACGATA
This sequence comes from Gammaproteobacteria bacterium, assembly GCA_024679435.1. Taxonomy (GTDB): domain Bacteria; phylum Pseudomonadota; class Gammaproteobacteria; order Arenicellales; family Poriferihabitantaceae; genus JAIBDK01. The sequence goes on from JAIBDK010000250.1 coordinate 1,439, forward strand.
AAGGTTAATATGACCTAGTCGAGAATCAAAGGGCCACAACTAGACACTTCGCCTGTCAGAAAATGCCTGATGCAATGTGCCAGAATCCATGTACTCCAACTCTCCCCCCATGGGTAGACCCCTCGCTAGTCGAGTTACGCTAATCAGCTTGCTTTGCAGTAAATCCAGAAGGAAATCTCCCGTCGCCTGACCTTCGAGGGTCAGGTTGGTCGCCAGGATCGCTTCTTTAACTTCTCCTGCATCCACCAGTTTAATTAGCTGTTCGATTGCCAATTGATCGGGTCCAATATTATCCAAAGGCGACAAGTGCCCCATTAGAACGAAATACATGCCGTGATAAATGCCCGCTTGTTCAATCGCCTCCAGGTCCGCTGGTGTTTCCACAACGCACAAAATACCCGATTCGCGTTTGCTGGATGAGCATATCGGGCACAGCGCTGACTCACTGAAATTATTGCAGCGATTGCAATGGTTGACCCTGGACAGGGCTTGGCGAATTGCTTCACCAATCTGATGCGCCCCTTCCCGGTCACGCTCGAGCAGGTGAAAAGCCATTCTCTGGGCAGATTTTGGTCCAACACCCGGGAGCCGTTGCAATGCCTGTTTGAGTCCTTCGACTGAGCGTGGATCGGCCATCTATTGATTACCCCTGCCCTTTAAAATGGCAGATTTAATCCGGGAATATTCATTCCAGCGGTAAGGCCACCCATCTTATCCTGGGTAGTGGATTCAACTTTTCGCACCCCGTCATTAAACGCGGCTGCAATTAGGTCCTCCAAAACTTCTTTATCGTCGTTCATCAGTTCGGGATCGATATTAATTTTTCTAACGTCGTAACGGCAGGTTAACGTAATTTCTACGAGGCCCGCACCGGATTGACCCGTCACTTCGATACTAGCCAGTTCTTCCTGAGCTTTTTGCATATTTTCCTGCATGGCCTGAGCCTGCTTCATGATATTTCCAAGTCCGCCTTTCATATTTTTTCCTGGTATTTTTGCCTGTTTAAGCGTAATTTTAAGGAGCTGAACTTTTAAAATTCAGATTACCCTGATAAGTGGTGAAAGCTCGACTTCCACTGCTAATTTAAAGAAGATGGATGCAGATCAGTCATTTAAAAGATACGAACAGGATTCACTCGAGTTTTCTTTATCTAAAAAGACCAGTATAACCTAAGGCTGAGCTGGTTTTATGGAATCCGGCATAACTTCAGCATCGAACGTGTCTACCATTCGCTGCACGTTAGGATCCTCCTGAAAGATCCGCTGTGCTTCAGATACCTGCTCCTTCTGCTCTCGATCAATCTTCTGAAACGGGGTCTCCATTTCAGGAGCACTGTCAGACAGATCTTCAATTTCCACCTGTATTTTCATATCAAGCGATAGATTTTCGAGACAGTACTGCTCTATTTTTTTCTTGCGCTGTTCGTTAAACAAATGCCGACTGGATTCTGCTAATGACACGTTAATCTGCTTACCTTCTACGGACGTGGGTACCATATTCATCAAAAGCTGCCCTAAAATCCCGTTAATTCCAGAATTTTGAGCAAAATTCAGCCAGCCTGCGACACTGCTGAGGTCTTCAAGTTTTACGGTGATTGAAGCACCCTGAGAATCAGATGCCGGTTCCAGGGTCGATTCTGAGCCTGAATCCACCATGAAATCAACTGAGTGTCGCGACGGAGATTCGTGGGCTTTTGCTTCAACTTGCTGAGAAGCGGTTTCAGAAACTCTCCCGGGCCTAATGATTTTGGATGAATCCTTTCCTTGCGCATGGGAAGTATTTTCAGGGCTTGATGTCTGGGGAGCGCTAATCGGAGTCGAATTAGGATTAAAAGATATCATTCTGATCACTATCATTTCAAATCCAGATCTGGGATCCGGTGCAAAATCGATATCTTTTTTCCCCATCAACGCAATCTGATAAAAAAGTTGCAACGACTGGGCATCTGCGCGACCGGCAAGTGCTTCTATAGGCGAGGTATCGATTCCCTTCCAGTCAAGGGCTCCGGGATGCGCCTGAAACAACGCAACATCATGTATCAAGACCAGCAAATCATCCAGTGCGGTGATGTAGTCCGCGGAACGAGAAGCCATTTCGTTAACAATATGAAGGCATCGTTTGCAATCACCCGCGATAATCTGCTCGAGGACATCAATAACCAGTTGGTCATCAATCATTCCTAGCATCTGCCGTACTTTTTCAGCCGAAATGTCCGAATCGGTGTAGCCGATAGCCTGATCCAGTAAACTCAGGGCATCCCGAACACTACCTTTAGCCGAACGGGAAATAATCGTCAATGCCTGAGCCTCAAACTCAATTTTTTCGGATTGAAGAATTTTTTCCAATTGCATATCAAGTTGTTGCAAGTCTACGGAGCGCAGATTGAACTGAATGCAACGCGATAATATTGTGGTAGGAAGTTTCTGAGGATCGGTGGTGGCCAAAAGAAACTTAACGTGCTCGGGCGGCTCCTCAAGTGTTTTGAGTAAAGCATTAAAACTGTGAGTAGACAACATGTGAACTTCGTCGATAAGGTATATCTTGAAGCGACCCTGCGTGGGTGTGTACTGGACGTTATCCAGTAATTCTCGGGTGTCATCCACCTTGGTTCTACTTGCCGCGTCAACCTCGATGAGATCAATAAAATTACCCTGATCAATGGTTCTGCAGGCCATGCACTCACCACAAGGCTCCGCTGATACGCCCTGCTCACAATTCAGAGCTTTAGCAAATATTCGGGCCAGGGTCGTTTTACCAACACCGCGAGTACCAGTGAAGAGAAAAGCGTGGTGGACTCGTTGGGTGTTGAGGGCGTTTGTCAA
>JAIBDK010000057.1 GCA_024679435.1 Gammaproteobacteria bacterium
ACCAATAACCGTAGTCATGGGATTGAGACTCCCGTCTTGGTAGATTCGTTCGCCAAACCTAAAATTGATGGTGTCACCGGAATTACCTGATAATTTTATGCGGTAGGTTCCGGTGAAATTTTCCCCCATGTCAACCATCCAGATTCCTGATTGATGCGCATAGATTTCCAAATTTGAACGAATCAAGGAGTACTCGATGATTAGAATGCTGGGCACAATAGCAAATCGTGTGATAAACCCTTTGGGACTGCAGGTGTCGCGCTTGCATTCTCGTTTCAGTTTGCCACCCATGCGTTACCGATTTGTTTCGCACTTTATGTATTTGCAGCATGTTTTTGCGCAAATTTCTCATCTTGAAGGCAATATTGAAGAATGTGGTGTAGGCCGAGGGCGTTCGTTTTTATATCTTTCTTATTTAATCCATAGAGAAAATAAAAACAGGATACTATGGGGGTTTGATTCTTTCTAAGGGTACCCAGAACCTACGGCAGAAGATGAAAGCGCGCGAAACCCCCAAAAGGGCCAATGGTCCGACACCAGTGAAAAAGATATCCGAAATCTTTTGCTGACCGCTGAATTGCCTCCTGAGTTTGTCTCCCAACAGATTATGCCGCAGAAGGGGTTTTTTGAAACGTCTCTGGGATATTATTCTGGAGATAAAATTGCCCTGCCCCATGTTGATGTGGGTCTTTATCAGTCGTATATGACAGTGCTTGAAACGCTTTATCCTCACGTTGTTGAAGGAGGGGCTATTTTGTTCGATGAATACAGCGAAGAAACAGCTAAATGGCCTGAGGCTAAAAAGGCAATTGATCTGTTTTTCGGAAAGAAGACGTCATCAATCCGTCGAGATGATCTGACCGGAAAACATTATCTGATAAAGAACTAACAATAACAGAATGCAAAAACGACCTATCTTCGCTATTTCACGACGACTAGAAAAAGATTCCCGACGGCGCCCAGCGCTGATTTGTCGATACACCCAATAATGCGCAATCCAGCCATGGCTTCGGCTCACCTATTCTACCGCAAAAATCAGGCCAAACTAAAATCCCCCGCCTCTTGAGCTCGAATTTCAGCTAAGATTAGTGATTTTTACAAACTCAGAGCCAGTTTCCTACCATGTTACATAGCGGTTATTCTGCCTATCCACAAGTCTCATGAATCGTGAAAAGTCCGGACAATTCTTTCTGTTTCAGTCATGGGTGCACACTCAGTTTTAATTTTGAATGCAAGAGTATTGATGTTAGCGCCAAAGCACTTTCCCCATAATGTAAACAATGTGTCAGATGCAAACTAGCAGGCAATTCTTGCTACCAGTATATTCCGTCTGGGGTTTTTAAGAGGCTTAGTGCGCTGCACTATAATCGGGTGACCCCGTCTTATAATTTTATGTGACTATTATTTATCGACAGAGGAGTAGCAAAAACCGTGGAATGAGATCGACCTAAAAATTCCTAAAAACCAGAAAGTGCTCCCTGGCACGAAAGTAAAATTTTATAACTCAACGTAATATGAATCAGAAACTAAACAAGGCGTTTGATAAGGAGCTTAAGAAGGAGCTAAACAGGGGTCGTAGGGTATGGATAGGGGTGGGCTTAGCCATATTACTTGTTCTGGCTGCCTATACGCCAGTCTTCACTGAAACAGTTCATGGAGAAACCGTGGATCTCACAGCGAGAGACAGGGGAGGAGTGTCGAATCTTCAACTGAAAGTGAAACTCAAGTCAGGAAAAGAAGTAAATGTTTTCGCAAGCGATGACGTGAGACATTCGACTGGAAGAAAAGTGGCCATATCAAAGGCAACGTCTGTATTTGGCATGGCGACGTATCAATTTGTTAAGTATACTAATTAATCTGCGATCGAGTTACAGCACTGCAAGAATTCTCGACTGGGACAAACAAGAGAAAATGTAATTCCGCTGAGTTCACCATGAAACTCCTGCACATATTGACAGTTTCTGGCGCGAGTTTCTGAAATCTGAAATCTGAAACCTGCTCGTAAAACGCAACCAAGTTGTTTCAGGTTTCGTATCGAAATAGTAGCTGGAAAATTATAGGCGCTCTCAACTACTTGCATCACAACCATTACGAGAAATTATATTCGGTAGCTCCGCACTTATCACCTGAACGCGAACCAGGTTCATTCTATATTCAAAAAATTGACTAACGAGGCACCCGTTTAGCAGAAAACAACACTCAACTTACTCGCTAAGCTGCAGAATCGGACTATTTTCAGTTTTTTTATCAGACATAGCAACGATTGTTATGAGTTGTGAGACCAACCGATGGAAGCAACACATGCGTTAAATTGGTCAGATCGATGGTGAGGATTTCCACACAATGAGCCAGGCGTAGGGTCTTACCGGGACTTTTAAAGCTTGTTACCGTGCTGGCGAGGCGCGGATTTCGACAGATTTTTGATGTTAACATTCATCATTGATTTGTTGGGCTTATACAACAAGACAAGCTATAAAATTAGGCTCTGAAACAACGCTGATGCATAAATCCGGCCATCCAGTTCTTGATAATCTGTTTTTTGGGATTCACCAGCAAACTTTTACGGTTGAGTCAACGAGAGGTTCGACAATACCCAACGAAGCGTATTGAGACTCGTATATAACACCTTGCTTTGGCCTTCCAATGAAGTAGTTGCCCTGAATAGTCTCAAGGCCTCCGTCCAGAAACCTATAGAGCCATTTTCTACTCGCCACATTCATGGAGCTGTCACTGCTCTTAATTGTTCCCGAGCTCCGGCAGCTTGTGGTGAACCTAGGCTCTCCTTTCAGACGTCACTATAAGCCCAGCAGTAAGCTCCAGCCACATTAGGACCTTTTTAGTGGCCAGCTCATTTCTGAGTTTGTCGTTCTGGAGGCTTAGCGTGTCCCGTTGTGGCGGGGTTAGGTGGTAGCGCGGATAATATTGTTGTTGCTGGCATATTGTGATCCTCAGTTTAGGTTCGTTGAAAGTTTAAGTAAGATAAATACGAGTACAGAAAGATCAATTTAAATGCCCAACATACGCCCAATTGACAATCTGAAAGTTTCGGAAACTCAGATAATGAATCGTAACTTATTGATTTAATGGTGGCTACGCCCTGATTCGAACAGGGGACCCCATCATTATGAGTGATGTGCTCTAACCAGCTGAGCTACGTAGCCATTGGGGGGTAAGGCGGGGTTGCGGAGCGTACCGCAAAGTACCTTGGGAATCAACCAATCTGCCTTGTAATAGCGCTGATATTAGGTCTTTCAGCGGGCTGGTTGCCTGTCCTTTCAGGATCAGTTACTCTGTGCTCTCGATAACCCCCGGAACTCAAGGTTTGATATGGATGAGCAGAATAATGATTCGAGATTAATGCCAATCCTTGGTCTTCAGATGTTGTTTGTGGCCTTTGGAGCGTTGGTTCTTGTTCCTATATTGACCGGCCTGAATCCCAGTGTGGCGTTGTTTACTGCGGGAGCAGGAACACTGCTTTTTCAGTTTATAACCGGACGTCAGGTTCCGATTTTTCTAGCTTCATCTTTCGCATTTATTGCGCCCATTATCTATGGCGTTCAGACCTGGGGTATTCCGGCCACCCTGTCTGGGCTTTTTGCGGCGGGTCTTCTTTATGCTTTGCTAAGTGGGCTGGTTGCAGTGAAAGGCAGGGCAATTATCGATAAGTATTTGCCGGCGATAGTCGTAGGCCCCGTTATTATGGTAATCGGTCTAAGTCTTGCGCCTGTGGCGGTGAATCTGGCTTTGGGCAAAACTGGAGACGGAACGGCGGAGTTGGTCAGCCCGGGAATTGCGCTGGCAATCTCTGGAGTTTCATTACTGGTTACCATTGCGGTGACTGTGCTTGCCAGCGGGCTTATGAAACTGATTCCGATCATGATTGGCGTGGTATCCGGTTATGTGGTTTCTATCGTGCTCGGACAGGTCGACTTTTCAGCGGTTTCAGCGGCCCCCCTGATTGAGATCCCGGACTTTGTATTTCCGGAATTCAATATTAATGCAATTTTATTTATTGTTCCCGTAGCCATTGCCCCGGCTATCGAACACATTGGTGATATGCTGGCAATCAGTAAAGTAACCGGCAAGAATTATCTGGAAAAGCCGGGGCTGCACAAAACCTTACTGGGAGACGGGTTGGCCACTTCTATGGCCGCTTTACTGGGAGGGCCCCCTAATACAACCTATTCTGAAGTGACCGGTGCGGTTACGCTGACTCGGGCATTTAATCCGGCGATCATGACGTGGGCGGCGGGATTTGCCATCGTGCTTTCTTTTTCCGGGACGCTGGGGGCGTTGTTGGGTACCATTCCGACCCCGGTAATGGGTGGCATTATGCTGTTGTTATTTGGCGCTATAGCTGCGATCGGCATGAATACCATGATTCGGTCTGGTGACGATCTTGCCATCCCTCGCAACCTGATTATCGTGTCCCTGATTTTAGTTTTTGGGATCGGCGGCATGAGTCTGTCTATTGGAGATTTCAGCCTCACTGGTATTGGTCTGGCGGCTATTACCGGCATCATTCTTAATCTGGTTTTACCACATTCTCCCAATGAATAGTCTCGGGGTATGATTTATGGCGTTCAGCAGTTAATTGCTCTCGGATTGTAGATGGAAGGATTTCATCCCGCTGTAAACGCATGGTTCAATAATACCTTTGAGTCTCCAACTCAGCCACAACTCGATGCCTGGGCTGCAATAGAGGATGGTGATCATGCGCTGGTCGCCGCACCCACCGGTTCCGGTAAAACCTTTGCGGCGTTTCTAAAGGTAATTGATGGGCTGGCCCAGACGTCTGCCCGGGGCACGCTTGAGCAGCAAGTTAGCGTTGTCTATGTCTCTCCCTTGAAAGCGTTGTCAAATGACATACGTAAAAATCTGGAAGAGCCTCTGGCTGGTATTCATCATGAGATGATACAGAACGCTGAAGGTTTGGGTCTGGGGCCTCAAAGAATCGAAGCGGCCGTGCGAACTGGCGATACGCCCCAGGGAGAGAGGGCGAAGATGATAAAGGCACCCCCCCACATTTTGGTGACTACGCCAGAATCGCTTTATATACTGCTTACTTCTGAATCCGGGCGCAAGATGCTGGGCACGGCTAAGACCCTGATAATTGACGAAATTCATGCGCTGGTCGGGACCAAGCGAGGGGCTCATCTGGCGATATCCATGGAAAGGCTTGAACATTTGTGTTCGGCACCGCTGGTTCGAATTGGCCTGTCAGCAACCCAGGAACCGGTAGCCCTGGTGGCTCAGTTTTTGACCGGTCATCGAACAAATGGCCGTAATTGTCGGATAATCAATAGCGGACATCAGAGGAATCGTGATCTTGAAATCTGTTTGCCAGATTCCCCTCTTGAAGCCGTTATGGCAGGTGAGGTCTGGTCTGAAGTCTATGGCAAGCTGGAGGCATTAATTGGGTCCCATAACACGACCCTGATTTTTGTGAATACCCGGCGTTTGGCGGAGCGCCTGTCCAAAGCGTTGGCGGAAAGGCTGGGTGATGAGGCGGTAACGTCCCACCATGGGAGTCTGGCAAAGGAGCATCGTTTTTCGGCGGAACAGAAACTTAAAACCGGGCAGCTAAAAGCCCTGGTGGCGACTGCGTCACTGGAGTTGGGAATCGATATTGGTGATGTTGATCTGGTCTGCCAGATTGGCTCACCCCGGGCGGTGAGCGTGTTTTTGCAACGGGTAGGGCGCTCCGGCCACAGCCTCGGTAAGACCCCTAAAGGGCGCTTGTTTCCATTGTCCAGGGACGATCTGGCTGAATGTGTGGCGGTTATAGACTCGGTTCGAAGAGGGGAGCTCGATCAGTTGTCGTTGTATCCCCATCCTCTGGATGTGCTTGCACAGCAGCTGGTGGCAGAAGTATCTGCAGGGGAGCGAAATCTGGATCAAATTTTCAGTCAATTTACCGTGGCTGCACCTTATCGCTCACTGGCCCGCGAGCGATTTGATCAGGTTGTTCAAATGCTTGCTGACGGTTTCAGTACGCGGCGCGGCAGGCGCTCTGCACATATTCATCTGGATGCGGTCAACGGGGTAGTCAGGCCGCGAAAAGGGGCCCGATTAACGGCCATTACCAATGGCGGAACGATTCCAGACCAGTTTGATTATGACGTCATTCTGCAACCGGATAATCTTAAGATTGGCACGCTGAATGAAGATTTTTCCTTTGAGTCTTTACCCGGCGATGTTTTTCAGCTGGGTAATACATCGTACATGATTCTGCGGGTTGAGCTGGGAAAGGTGTTCGTTCGGGATGCAAAAGGCCAGCCACCAAATATTCCTTTCTGGTTTGGGGAGGCGCCGGGCAGAACCGATGCGGTGAGTGATGCGGTATCCAGGCTGCGGAGTAATATGGAAATATGGCTGGGACAAGCCGGTGGCAACGGACTGGAGCGCGCCACACTGGGATTAATCGAACACTATAACGTATCCCAGGAAGTGGCCGATCAGATGGTAAATTATTTGGGTGCGGCTTATGCCGCACTAGGAGCCTTGCCAACCCATGATACGGTAATTTTTGAGCGGTTTTTTGATGAGGCGGGAGACCAGCATCTGGTGATTCATTCGGCGTTTGGTTCCCGGGTTAATCGGGCCTGGGGGCTCTCTCTGCGGAAACGCTTCTGTCGGAAATTTAATTTTGAACTCCAGGCCGCAGCGCTTGAGGATACGATTGTGTTATCTCTGGGAAGCACGCACAGTTTTCCACTCGAGGAACCGGCGGGCTATCTGAAGCCGGTTAGCGTAGAGGAAGTGCTGGTTCAGGCGCTTCTGGATGCGCCGATGTTTCCAACACACTGGCGCTGGAACGCATCAATTTCTCTGGCGGTTCGACGTTTTAGTAATGGTAAAAAAACACCTCCCCAGTTCCAGCGCAGCAACGCTGAAGACCTCATTGCCGTGGTGTTTCCGGACCAGATCGCCTGTGCCGAGAACATTGCCGGACAACGCGAAATACCGGATCATCCGCTGGTAGAGCAAACGTTGTACGATTGTTTGCATGACCTTATGGACATTAACGGATTGGTGCGGTTGCTTGAAAGGCTGAGGGACGGCAGTTTGAAGCTGGTTTGCCGGGACCTGACCGCTCCATCGCCATTGTCAGAAGAAGTATTGACGGCAAAGCCCTACGCGTTCCTTGATGATGCGCCGGCGGAAGAAAGACGTACTTCGTTGGTGCGCACGAGACAGTTTTTGCACCCCGAGGACGCCGCGGTGCTGGACATCCTGGATAAGCAGGTGATTGATGAAGTGCGTTTTGAAGCCTGGCCTGATGCTGCTGATGAAGATGAATGCCATGACGGGTTGTTGATACTTGGTGCGATTGATAATTTCGAAGCGTCTAAAAATAACTGGCACCGATGGCTTGAATGTCTGGCTCAATCTCGGCGGGCGTATTATTTTGAGATAGGTGGCGTCGGATATTGGGTGGCGGCAGAAAGACTGGGTCTATGGCTTGTGCTGCATCCGGACATTGTTCCCGAGCCGGCTCAAAATCAATTTGCTGAGGATTTTAATCTGCAGAGCACAAAAAGTCTTATCCGGGAAGCTGCGCTCGTTGAGCTGGTGCGGATGAGGTTGCAGGGCCTGGGACCTGTGCGGGAGTCTGTCATGACCAGGTTTATGCATGTGGGTGGTGCTATGGTCAGCGCCGCATTTCTGGCTCTTGAGAACGAAGGTTACGCCATGCGGGGGGAGTTTGAGCCAGCCAGCCCGGGTCTGTCTGATGGTAATTCCGATATTCAGTGGTGTGAAAGAGGTTTATTGGCGCGAATTCACAAACGCACTATCAGCAATCTCAGGAAGCAAGTTACGCCAGCTTCAATCAACAGTTTCATGCGCTTTTTGTTTGACTGGCAGGGTCTGGATGAGGATAGCCGAGGCTCTGAAGGAGATCCGGAACAGTTGGCAGTTGTCCTTGATCAGCTGGAAGGACTGGAGATGCCTGCAGGGGCCTGGGAAGAATCCATCCTTCCTGCAAGACTGAAAAATTATATGCCGTATTGGCTGGATATTCTTTGTTCCAGTGGCAGGATTACCTGGGCGCGTTTCAGTGGCGCACAGGGTATGAAGCCAGGAACGGATAACAAAGTCGCGATCCCAGAAGGGTTTGATATGCGAAACCGGGGAATGTCTCGCGGATCCGGAAAACAATCCCCGGTTGCGTTTTCATCCCGCCATGCCTTGACCTACTGGATGAATTTTTCCCGGCGACTGCCATTGGCGGAAATTGATGTTTCGACTCGGTCACGCAAACTTATCGGTATGCTTGAGCAAAACGGCGCACAGTTTTTTGAGGATTTGGTAGGAAGAGGGGGCTGGCTGCCTGCAGAAGTAGAAAGATCTTTATCTGAGCTGGTCGGATTAGGTCTGGTATGCAGTGATAATTTTGCCGGTCTCAGAGGGCTTGTCAAAACCGGGAATAATGCCACCCGGGGTGGGTCACGCAGACGGGGGGGCAGCGGAAAATCGGTGATGGGAAATGCCGGCCGGTGGTCTCTTGTGGGTGCTCAATCGCTAAGCAGCTCCGTAGAGAAAGCAGCAGGCGTAAATCCACAAAGTGGGGTCGATGATAAGTGGACTTCCGTAGAATACATCGCGAGAGTGTTGTTGCGCCGCTACGGCGTTGTGTTTCGAAAGCTGTTGGAAGTCGAAAAAAATCTTCCGCCCTGGCGGGATCTGCATTACGTTTACAGACGTATGGAAGCCAGAGGTGAAGTCAGAGGCGGCCGATTTGTAAACGGATTTGCCGGTGAACAGTTTGCCTTGCCGGAGGCGGTGGGCTTGCTTCGTAAAATGGACCGTCATTCCAGTGACGAACTGGTTTCAATCAGCGCCGCAGATCCGTTAAACCTTACCGGGATAATTGTTCCGGGAAAAAGGGTGCCAGCCATTCGGAAAAACAGATTATTATTTCAAAACGGCAAGCTGGTTGCCAGATTTGTTTTGGGAGAAATTCAGTGGGAAAGTGAGCTCAGTCCCAGCGACCAATGGGAAGCGAAACAGAAACTGATTAGAGTTCCGGGAGGAACACCGGGAAAATATCGACACTCTCGTAATCCTCAGATACATTAGCGACCGACCTAATTTTAATTCAGCGGAGTTAAAATTATAAAATCTTGAAGAGAGAACTATTATGATTTACTTGTTTTTCCAGACCTGGATCTGGTTGCTTGTTGCTGTGGCATTGGGTCTTGTTGGGGGATGGCTAATTTGGGGCAGGAATAGTGTTTCTGTTGATAAAGCTGGCCATGAAGATTCAGTAATCAGGGTTGCCGGCGAAAGTCCCGCAGATTATGAGATGTCGGGCGACTTCGTTGAAGATAGTCCCTTGGAAGATAGTGAGTCTGAGGCTGAAAATCAGGATAGTGATGGGCAGCCTGACGATCTTCCTTATGATGATCTTCCTGAGGATAGGTCTGAGGATACGATCAGCGACGAGTCAGTAACCGAGGGTGTGACCAGAGAGATTCCCCGGGATGAGGATACGGGCGATACGGAAAAATTAATGTTCGTGGCAGGCTCAGATAGTACGCCGGATGATCTTAAACGTATTCGTGGTATCGGACCTGTGCTCGAGAAAGTGCTCAATAAATTGGGGATTTATTATTTCCACCAAATTGCAAGTTTCAGCCGCGAGGACATAGACCGAGTCGATGACTATCTTAGCTTTTCGGGGCGAATCGATCGCGAAGACTGGGTGGGGCAAGCGAAAAAATTTGTTGAGAACGAATAAGTTTATCGGTTCGTTTTTTTGCGTGCGAATCCGGCTGCAAGCATCAAAACAACACCGCCGGCGCCTCCGGACAGAAGATCTGCCACAATTTCGCTAACTCCTGCCGCCCCGATTACTCCTGTGACCTTAGAGCTCACCAGGCCACCCATTCCACCGCCGACAATACCGGCGAGGATATTGCCCAGTAGCCCCAGGCTATAATTGCGAAAGACCATTCCAGCAATAATGGCACCAATGACTCCGCTAATTATCTGCGTGAATAAAGGAAGTAGAGTTTCCATTTATTTAAATATCCAAAAATAATGAGTCATAATTCCGTATCGTTTGCGTTGAATTGGAGCTGGACATGTTTTTTTAAGCGCACAATGGG
>JAIBDK010000211.1 GCA_024679435.1 Gammaproteobacteria bacterium
AATAGCGATCAATGCCATCAAAAAACCGCTGAATCAATTCGTCTTCCGGTGAGTCAAGATTGCCAAGCGACCAGACTTTAAGAGAATCCCGGGAACGATACACTGCAGATATCGCGACTACGCGGTGCAAATGCAAAGGTAAAAAATCTGATCCGCCGGTTTTCTGAACCTGTTTAGCCACCATCGCTCTGGCAGTATCCTCATCGCTGAGATCTCCGAGATCATAAATTTTTCGCCCCGAGGCAGTGTCAGGAATAGTTTCAATGTCAAATACAAGAACGTTCATAGCAATGGATTTATTTTTCTCCTGATTATACTCGATGTGCTGCAGTTGAAACCCCAGCCTCAGATCAGTTCGAAACTGATTCATGAAATAATCTATATCGTGAACATAAACCTTTGAATCAGAATCTGCCAGAATCCATCTATCTAAACACACCTGATATCCTTATAATCATATTTGTTTCGCGCCACATAATTTCGACGATCTCTAATTTATCGCTTAGGCATATTCATCAACATGAAAAATCCTGTAACCGAATCTCTTATTAAAACGCTCACGAAGTCACCAAAATCAAAAATCAGTGATTCTGAAATAGAATTTTTAAGAACTTACTATCATCGATTATCGGGTCAGGATTACGACAACAGCAAAGCCTTAGAATTTCGTTCAACAGCATTGCGCCACCGCAAACTTGCCAGAATCAGAAAACCTGGCGAATTTATTATCGACATCGAAAATATTAAAACTTCGGAGAACAATAAACGTTCAGAGGGGGAGTTTTCAATTATTTACATCATTCTCGGAGACCAGCCTTTTGTCATTAATTCGATGCTGATGAAACTTAATGAACTCCATCGCTCCCCCTTCCGGGTTCTGCATCCTATTTTTGAAGTTCATAGAAATATCCACAATCAGGCTACCCGTTACAAAAAGCTGCGAATTGAGGGCAGTCCAGCAGAAAAAAATATCCGCAGAGAATCGTACATCCAATTTGCCGTGGACTATATTCCCGAAGCGGAGCAACTCCAGTTTATCGCCCAGCTTCGACACGTTATCGACGATATAAATATAATCGTCAACGGTTGGAAGACCATGCGCAGTAAAGTACTGGAGAACGCCGAGTTGCTCAAAAAAATACGTAAAGGCCCTGTCTTTGCCGAATATGGAGCGTTTTTGCACTGGATGGCCGATGACCACTTTGCGTTTATGGGCTACGGTGAGCTTGAATCTTCCGGGTCGGCAAAATCCCGCAAACTTAATATCGATGTTTCCTCCTTGCAAGGTTGTTTAAAATCCGCTTCCAACAACGGTGTTGATATTCTTGCATCCATTCTTCCTCCAATCATCTTCAGCGGGACTGCACCCGTTGTTTTCACCAAAGCTCGAATTATGTCTCATATCCATCGTGCAGGTTATATGGATTGCATACTGTTTGACCACGGGTTTGGAACCAAAACCAAAAAACGAAAAATCAGTTGTATTCTTGGTTTTCAGGCAGGCTCCACCGCAACAATACCAACCACAGACATACCCCATTTAAGAAAGAAAACCGCCTTTGTGCTTGAGACCAGCACGCTTCGAAAATCAGGTCACGCATACAAAGAATTGCGAACTATCCTTGAAACCCTGCCCCGGGACAAACTATTTCACATGGATGCGAAAAGCCTGTATGGATTAAGCATGACCCTACTTAATCAGGAAAGAAGAAAAACACGATTGCACATCCATAAAAACATATGCGGTCATTTTTATTCGTGCCTGGTGTATGTGCCCCGAGATTTGTTTAACAGCCAGTTAAGATCAGAAATACAGTCGTTCCTGAGCAATCAGCTTAAGGCGACCGAGACCGAATTTGACGTTTATTTTTCAAACTCAATACTCACCCGAATTCACTACATTCTGCATGTAGACACATCTCAAAAGATCAGTGTAGACAATGAAGCTTTAGAAAAAAGCGTTCAGGAAATCGCTCGGGACTGGAATGACAATTTGTTCGAGCAACTCAAGGACAGTTATGATCGAGACACTGCAAAATCCGTTTTAGCCAATTTCCACGATGCCTTCCCGGTTTCTTATCAACAGGATTTTTCTATTGCTAATGCAATCACTGACATCCATATCTTCGAGCAGGTAACAAAGTCAGGAGTGCAGGCAAGACTGACTCATTCTGTTCGCCCCAGTCCGATACGTAGCAACCCAAACTGCAAAGCCAGCTTTAAAATGTATTGTACAGGCATACAGATAGCACTGTCTGATGTCCTGCCGATCCTGGAAAATATGGGCATTCGTATCCACAGCGGACGACCCTATCTGATTGAATCGTTGGACGGGACAACTTTCAGAGTACTGGATTTTGAAATTACCCGACTGGACGAAGCGCCATTCAGTTTCAAGGAGGACGTTTCTGAATTTGAAAGAACCTTTATTCAGTGCTGGATTGGTAACATCGAAAATGATGGGTACAACCAGCTCACGCTGTTAGCGGACCTAAGCTGGAGGCGAATCAATATGATTCGAGCTTACTACCGATATCTCAAGCAAATCCGTCTGAGATACAGTGAAAACTATATCATTGACTCCCTGAACAGAAACCCTGCTCTGGTCAAAACAATCTCACAGCTATTTGGAGCTCGATTTGATCCGCGTAGAAGAAAATCCGGGGTCAGAAAGCTTGGCACACAAATCAAGAAGCAACTGCAGCAGGTTCACACCCTTGATGAAGAAAGAATAATCCGGGCTCTGCTTGATGTGATTGGTTCAACGTTACGAACCAATTATTTTCAACCACTTTCTGATGGATCAGCCAAACCCTATATCTCATTCAAACTGAACTCAACAGCAATACCCAGAATTCCAGAACCGGCACCTAAATATGAAATTTTCCTATACTCTCCTCGCGTAGAGGGCGTGCATCTCAGAGGGGGGGACGTTGCACGGGGCGGGCTTCGCTGGTCGGAAAGACCAGAAGACTTTCGAACTGAAATACTTGGACTGGTAAAGGCACAAAGAGTCAAGAATGCGGTAATCGTTCCGGTCGGCTCTAAAGGTGGATTTGTCGCTAAGCAATTACCAGAATCCGGTCGCGATGAAATTCACAACGAGGTTGTAGCCTGCTATAAAATTTTTATAAGCAGTTTACTGGACCTTACCGATAATATTTCAGGTACCCGCATCATTCCTCCCAAAGATGTTATCCGCCTTGATGGAGATGACCCCTATCTGGTTGTCGCTGCTGACAAAGGGACCGCAACTTTTTCAGATATTGCGAACAAAATCTCCGAAACCTATGGCTTCTGGTTAGGCGATGCTTTTGCCTCCGGCGGATCTGCTGGATACGATCATAAAAAGATGGGTATTACGGCCCGAGGTGCCTGGGAATCGGTCAAACGGCACTTTCGCGAGTTGGGGAAAGACATTCAAAAAGAGCCGTTTAGTGCCGTAGGCATAGGCGATATGGCGGGAGATGTATTTGGAAACGGTATGTTGTTGTCAAAACAAATTCGATTAGTCGCAGCATTCAACCACCTGCATATTTTCATCGATCCTGCGCCAGATACCGCCACCAGTTTTAAAGAACGGCAAAGGCTGTTTAATCTTCCTCGTTCATCGTGGGCTGACTACGATACAGCTCTGATCTCTCGTGGAGGGGGAATCTATTCGCGACACGATAAATCAATCACGCTGTCGCCTCAGGCAAAAAAAGCCCTTGGAATAAAACAGGACGCGCTGGCACCGGACGATTTAATCAATCAAATCTTAAAATCTGAGGTCGAATTGCTGTGGAACGGCGGCATTGGTACTTACGTCAAAGCATCTTCGGAAGCAGATTCAGATGCGCAGGACAGAAATAACGACAGCCTCAGGGTGAGTGCAAATGAACTCAAATGCCAGGTGATCGGAGAAGGCGGAAATCTCGGAATGACACAGTTAGGCAGAGTTGAATACGCCAGCCGGGGTGGCCGCTGTTACACAGATGCGATAGACAACTCCGCGGGCGTAGATACTTCGGATCACGAAGTCAATATCAAGATTTTACTCAATCGGGAGATGAACAGTGGCAAGCTAACATTCAAACAGCGAAATGTTGTTCTCGCCAAAATGGAAAAAGAAATCGGCAAGCAAGTACTTGCCAATAATTATCAGCAAACGCAGATTCTTAGCATTGAAGCAGAAAAGAGTAACATCCTGATGCCTCGGCAAATACACTCCATTGAAATGCTGGAGAGTTCAGGTTTGCTGCATCGCGAAATTGAGTTCCTACCTGACAATAAAACGCTTAAAGATCGCTTTGAAAACAAAAAGTATTTCACCCGCCCCGAACTCGCAGTTTTATTGTCGTATAGCAAAATGGATCTATATCAGAAAATGCTAAACACCGAATTCCCGGATGAAAAATACCTCGACATTGAAATTGATCACTACTTTCCGGCCCTGATTACCAGAAGTTACCGCAAACAGGCTCACAAGCACCGACTGCGCCGGGAAATTATTGCGACCCAGGTAACCAATGATCTGGTAGGCAATATGGGAACAGACTTCCATCTGCGACTTGGTGAGTTAACCGGCGCTTCAACCCATGCCATCTGCAGCGCCTATGTGGCCGCTCGGGAAATTCTCGATAACGGTGAATTAAACAAACAGATTCAAATGCTGGATAATCGTGTTAAGGCTAATGTTCAGATGGAATGTCTTGGTCATACTGCAACCACTACTGAATCTGCGGTAACCTGGATTCTGGACAATATGAATTCACCCGTGGATATCAAGAGCCTGGTCAAAAGATATGCCAGCAGTTTCCATCATTTGATGGAAAACATCGATAAAATAGCCAG
>JAIBDK010000127.1 GCA_024679435.1 Gammaproteobacteria bacterium
AGGAGGAGTAAGTTCGCCTTTAGTTATCTTTGGTTCGCGCGAACTGATTGAATTTTTTCGATGAACTCCACGTTTTTTAGATACGCCTTCTTGGATGAAACACCCAGAATGAATATCATCTTTTATTTCCGCCCTGATCATGTCAAACGACTGTAGGAGCGCCATTATAACGGCCGGTGCCAGTGGTATAGGAGCTGCTATTGCCCGATCTTTCGCGGATGCTGGAATCAATACGCATATTGTTGATGTTAATAGACAGGCGCTGGCTGCTTCTCAGCAAAGCAACCCTGACATCACGATAAGTTACGCCAATGTTGCAGAAGAAGATGATGTTAATGCTGTTGTGGAGACGCATATCAAGCGCTTCGGTGGTATCGATATTATGGTGAATTGTGCTGGTATTGCCGGACCAACAGGGTTTGTCGAGCAGGTTGCTCTTGCCGACTGGAATCAATGTCTTGGGGTAAATCTTGATGCGGTTTTTATGTTTTGTAATCGGGTTGTTCCCTACATGAGGGAACAGGGCGCAGGCAGCATCATTAATATATCATCAACAGCAGGATGGCACGGTTATCCGTTACGTTCTCCCTATGCTGCGAGTAAATGGGGTGTGATCGGACTGACCAAATCCCTTGCCATGGAGCTTGGCCCGGCGGGTATTCGTGCCAATGTCATCTGCCCAGGCAGTATCAGTGGTGATCGTATGGATCGTGTTATTGCTTCGGAAGCTGAATTAAAAGGTATATCTGAATCCGAGGTTAGAGATAAGTATACGAAAAGCTGCTCTCTTAGAACGTTTATTGATGCTCAGGATATTGCTGATATGGCGCTATTTCTGAGTTCTTCAGCTTCATCCCGGGTCACTGGACAGATAATGAATGTCGACGGACACCTGGAGAACTTTTCGGGTCTGGACGATTGATGAACGTCGTTTCAGGAAGTGGTTTTAATATTCACATTAGACAATGTAAATTTTATATAACGTCATGAACTTTCAGCACACAGAAGAACAGGAACTCCTTATCGATACAGCTCGTCGTTTTGTGGAAGAAGAACTCTACCCGCATGAGCAGGAGGTCGAAGCCACCGCACAGGTTACCGAAGACCTCAGAAGACAGGTGATTCAAAAATCTTTGGAAATAGGCTTGTATGCGGCAAACATGCCGGAAGAGCTGGGCGGCGGTGGCCTTGATCCTCTTACAATGTGTATGCTTGACCGGGAGCTTGGTAGAGCTAATTATGCGCTCCAGTATACCGTGGCTCGACCAAGTAATATTCTTCAGGCCTGTGTCGGCGAACAACGAGACAAATACCTGTTTCCTTGTATCCGAGGCGAGAAAACAGACTGTCTGGCAATGACGGAACCTGGCGCAGGATCTGATGTCCGTTCAATGTCATGCAAGGCCGAAAAAGACCGAGGTGATTTTATTATCAATGGTACAAAACACTTTATAAGCCATGCAGATGTATCTGATTTTGTTATACTTTTTGCAGCTACGGGGGTCGATAACTCGCCGCGTGGGCCACGCAAAAGAATCACAGCTTTTCTTGTGGACTCGGGTACACCCGGGTATACCATAAGACCAGGGTATGAGAGTGTGTCCCATCGTGGTTATCACAATTGTATTCTCGAATTTGACAATTGCAGGGTTCCAGATAATCAGGTGTTGGGTGAGGTAGATACAGGTTTTGAGGTGGCTAATGACTGGCTCGGTAATACCCGATTACAGGTTGCTTCTATTTGCCTGGGCCGTTGTGATCGAGCTTTTGAACTTGCTTGTGAATATGCGGCATCTCGAACCCAGTTCAATCAGACTATAGGCAAATTTCAGGGTGTTAGTTTCAAACTTGCAGATATGGAATTAAAACGTCGGGCGGCAGAGCTGATAACTTATCAAGCGGGTTCTCGGGCAAACAATAACCAAATGAGTGATATGGATGCGGCGCTGGCTAAACTTGCGTCGACAGAGGCATTGGCGTTTATTGCTGATGAAGCTGTTCAGATATACGGCGGCATGGGATTAATGTCTGACTTGCCTCTTGAGAGGATATGGAGAGATGCGCGGGTTGAAAGGATCTGGGAAGGCACCAGTGAAGTTCAGCGGCTGATTATTTCGCGATCTATACTTCGACCCCTTGAGAATCAGTAAGCGGGACTCGGCAAGAAATATCCTGAGGGGCACTCCAAGGGGATAACCGAGAACTATCATGAGAGTCAACAAGCAGAGGCTGATTCGGTGTCTGAACCCGCGTTCAATCGCAGTGGTCGGTGGCAAGGAGTGCGAGAGAGTTTTACAACAAAGTCAGAAGTTGGGTTTTGCAGGGGAAATGTGGGCCGTCAATCCCCATCGGCAATCCATGGCGGGGATTACTTGCTTCAAATCTCTTGAAGAGTTGCCTGCTACTCCGGATGTTGTGTTTGTTGGCGTTCCTGCTGAACCGACCATTGCTATGATCAGGCAGTTAAATGAATCTGGTGCCGGAGGTGCAGTGTGCCTGGCTTCGGGATTTAAGGAAGTAGGTAAAGATGGGCAAAACAGGCAGCGAATGCTGCTTGAAGCTGCTGGTGATATGCCGGTTCTTGGCCCAAATTGTTATGGATATATCAACACCCTGCTTGGCGCTGCATTGTTTCCTGACCAGCATGGATTGACCCGAACGGAGGAGGGTGTCGCTATCGTTTCATCCAGTGGCAATATTGGAATTAACTTTACTCTCCAACAAAGAGGATTGCCGATATCCTGGTTGATTACCATCGGTAACCAGGCCGTAATCGGTATTGAGGAAGCGATAAGTGCGGCTCTTGAAAATGATTGCATCAAAGCAATTGGTCTTCATATCGAGGGCTTGAACAATCTACCCTTGTTTATTGAACTTGCTTCAGTTGCGCGTTCCAGAGGGATACCCATAATTGTTCTTAAGACCGGCAAATCCGATATTGGTGCCCGTATCACGATGAGTCATACGGCTACATTGGCCGGAGAGGCGGGGTTGTATGAGGCTCTTTTTGAAAGACTGGGTGTCGGGTTGGTGAACAATATTGAAGAATTTTTGGAGAGCCTTAAACTGGCCTGGATAGTCGGCCCGTTGAGAGGAAACCGAATTTCATCAATGAGCTGTTCAGGGGGAGAGGCGTCGCTGATAGCGGATCTCTCAGTAAGCCGTGATCTTGAGTTTCCTGACATTGAGTCAGATCATCGAGAATTACTGAGATCTACGCTAAATGATTATGTGGCAATCGATAATCCTCTGGATTATCACACTTTCATCTGGGGCGATCGGAAACGAATGACCGCAACATTTTCGGCTATGATGAAAGGAATGTATGATCTATCTATCCTGATCATCGACTTCCCTTACATAAACAACTGTGACATGCAGGAATGGACAGATGCCGCTGAGTCGTTCGTCGAAGCCTGTAATCAGACCGGTAGCAAGGGCGTTGTGATAACTTGTTTGTCTGAAAACTACACGGATAAAATAAGAGATTATCTGGTTTCATCCGGGATTGCACCCCTGCATGGGATGGAGCAGGCACTGGCTGCGATTGAGACGATGAGTAAAATTGGCAGGGCGTGGCAGCGTAATAGACCACTTCCGGAGATTAGTGCCCTAAGTACTAACAAAACGATTGCAGATAGTATTGGTTTGGATGAATATGAGGCCAAGAGTTTTCTTGCCTCGTTCGGTGTGAACATACCTGTATCAAAGATAACGGATAATATGCTCGTCTGTGCAAGCGCTGCAAAGGAGATTGGTTTTCCGGTAGTACTCAAGTCGGTTTCGACGGATATTGCACACAAGTCTGAGATTGGCGCGGTGGTGCTCGGGATAAATAATGAAAAACAATTGATGGAGCATGCTCAGCGGCTTCAGAAAATTTCGACTTCGCTTCTTGTGGAGCAGCAGGTAGACGATTGTGTAGCGGAGTTGTTGATTGGGGTGAGCTATGATCGTCTATTTGGTCATTACCTTATCCTCGGATTTGGTGGAACTTTGGTCGAATTGATAGGTGATCGAGAAATTTTGTTTTTTCCCGTTAACGACGATCAGGTGCGAGAAGCAATGAAAAGACTCAAGACATGGCCGCTACTGGATGGGTTTAGGGGTCGGCAAAAAGCTGATGTGGATGGGGTAGTAGCGACAGTTGGCGCAATATCAAGAATGTTTCGAGAGCACGGTGATCGAATAGTTGAACTTGAAATTAACCCATTGATGGTTAGGCCGAAAACACAGGGAACGGTAGCTGCAGACGCACTAATCAGGGTGATTCCAGAATCCTGATCAGCGGTTTCAGCATAAAGTAATGAGGGTAATTATAGATAACAAAGTGCCGCAAGTGTCTCTGTAATTTGAACGGCATTCCGATAAACGTTGTTAATATAGACGCATTAATAATACTACTAACAGGCAACCATATATGTCCGAATCAGTACAAACCCATGTAGACGGCAGGGTTCTTGAAGTCATTCTTGACCGGCCTAAAGCAAATGCGATTGACAGTCCAACCAGTCAGGAGCTTGGCAGAATTTTTGCTGACTTTCGTGATAATCCGGACTTGCGTGTCGCTATAATCACCGGTGGCGGTGAGAAGTTTTTCTGCGCCGGTTGGGATTTAAAGGCGGCGGCAGCAGGAGAGGATGCTACTACTGATTTTGGGGTAGGTGGCTTTGGCGGACTTCAGGAGTTACCTGATTTAAACAAGCCCGTAATCGCGGCAGTTAATGGTATCGCCTGTGGTGGTGGATTTGAGTTGATGATTTCAACCGACATCATTATTGCTGCAGACCATGCAACATTTGCCCTGCCTGAAATCAATGCGGGTACGTTGGCAGATGCCGCCACGCTGAAGCTCCCTAAAAGAGTTCCATACCATGTTGCTGTAGAGCTACTGTTGACGGGACGCTGGATGGATGTTGATGAAGCTCTTAAATGGGGTTTGGTGAACGAGGTGGTGAAAGCGGATCAGCTGCTTGTCCGCGCGCGGGAAGTTGCGAATTTATTGTCCGAAGGCCCGCCCCTGGTTTTTGCCGCGATTAAGGAAACAATCCGCAAGACTGAGAACATGGATTTTAACCAATCCATTCAGATGCTTAATGATCAAGGTTTGCCTACTGTGAAAAAACTTTACAATAGTGAAGATATGCATGAAGGGGCATTGGCTTTTGCTGAAAAACGCAGTCCTGTCTGGAAAGGTCGATAAATTCTCGAATATCGAAAGATCAATTATCGATATTCGAATAAACACACATATACTGAACATAGTCCTGGCAAGCGGAGCTAAAAATGAGCATTTCATCTGGAAACCTTTCAGCGAGACAACATGGTGCGATGGAATTCACCAATGCCCCTGTGGATATTGATGTTGTCAGAAGATATCGACTTGATAGAATTCAAGCACAATTAAAACGTCTTGATTACGCCGGTATTTTACTGTTCGATCAAATTAACTGCCGTTATGCTTGCGATGCAACCAATATGCAGGTTTGGTGCTCCCATTACGAAACGCGTTGTGTTTTTATTGCTACCGATGGCCCGCTCATACTGTTTGATTACGGGGATTATCCGCATCTGGTGGAAGGCATACCAACTATCGATGAATATCGTTTAAATTCCTCAT
Organism: Gammaproteobacteria bacterium; assembly: GCA_024679435.1. GTDB lineage: Bacteria > Pseudomonadota > Gammaproteobacteria > Arenicellales > Poriferihabitantaceae > JAIBDK01. The sequence goes on from JAIBDK010000127.1 coordinate 5,621, forward strand.
TCTACTATTTTGCGGCGGGTTCGAGGACGGCGGAAAAAGCGGAGAAATTTGCTGACACGATTGCGGATTTGGTGAAAACCTACGGAGCAGGAAATTCACGGCTGGCTATTGACCGACTTTCTTACACCGGTTGTGAACCGCTGCTGAAGAAAGGCGTAACAATCCATGACGGGCTGGAGGTCATGGAACATGCTAGAGTGATCAAATCCGCTGAAGAGATAACATTGATGCAACATGCTATCGATGTTTGTGAAACCGGGGTGCAGAAAATGAAAGATGCCCTCGAGCCGGGAATTACCGAAAATGCGCTGTGGGCAAAGCTGCATGAAGCTAATATTTCTCTTGGTGGAGAGTGGATTGAAACTCGTTTACTGTCGTCCGGTCCACGGACATTCCCATGGTTTAGGGAATGTTCAATGAGACCGATTGAGCTCGGCGACATTGTGAGTTTTGACACGGACCTGATTGGGCCCTATGGATATTGTGCTGATATGTCGCGTAGTTGGGTCTGTGGCGACAAGCCTAGCGATGAGCAACGCAGGATTTATGCCTATGCCTATGAGCAAATTCAGCACAATCTAGACATTCTCAAACCTGGAGTTAGTTTTCATGAGGCTTCCCGGGCGGGTTGGAAAATACCTGCAGAGTTCTCTAAGAACAAATACAGTTCTTTAATTCATGGTGTCGGACTGGCAGATGAATATCCCAGTATTAAGCACGCAGACAAACTCGAGCTTGGGGGTTATGAGGGTGTGGTTGAGGAAAACATGACGCTGTGTGTGGAGTCGTATATTGGTTCCGAACGTAGTGGTGAAGGTATTAAGCTGGAAGAGCAGGTATTGATCACTAAGGATGGCGCTAAGCTGATGACCAGTTATCCGATGGAGCTCGGCTGGTTATGATCAAAATCCGTAAGATAATCCCTTCACAACCGGATGCCCAGCAGCTGATTAGTGAGCTTGATAACTATCAATTATCTATCTATCCAGTGGAGTCAAATCATCTGGATGCGGCTGAAGAATTATCACAGCCCAACGTTCATTTCATAGGGGCATATAACGATTCAAAAATTGTTGGTATCGGTGCGATGAAATACGTAAGTGAGGGTGTTAAGTATGGTGAAATAAAACGGGTGTTTGTCAGCGAGCATGCGCGTGGTAATGGGGTCTCTCGGTTGATTATGGAAAACCTTGAAAGTCATGCTGCTAGCAAAGGATTCAATAAATTACGCCTCGAAACCGGAATATATCAACCCGAGGCAATCGGTCTTTA
>JAIBDK010000353.1 GCA_024679435.1 Gammaproteobacteria bacterium
GTGCGGGCAAGTCGCTAATTGTATCGAGCCCGAAAAATAGCGCTATCAGATCAAGTCTGAATATCCGGAAGTTAACTTGCCAACGCCCAGTAAGGTCTTATGATCTTGTGTCACTAGAATCAACAGAGTTTATTGGAAAACCATTGAAATCTCCTTATACACTGCAATACTGCTTAGCGATGGCGAGTGTCTCGCTGGTTGATATTGCCATGAATAGCATGTATTTTTTGCTGTCCGGTCGACTTTCAAAAATGTATATCGTTGTTCCTGAAAGCCTGGTGATACTGGGTTTGATTAATGGTCTTGTTGCGATAAAAATCTTTGCCCCGATAGAACTATTCATAAAAACGGGTCAACAAGAACATGCTGCCCGGAGAGCTCTTTCACGTCTGCCATTGCGTTCGGCCTCGTGGGTAGCATGCTTGACGATTTTATATTGCCTGTTTCTTTTCTGGTCAGGGGTATTCATCCCAGATTCATCTGCTTTGGAGGCTGTACCACAGCGGAAAATAGTGCTTGCACTTATCTGGTTCGGCCTGATCTACGCCATTTACTACAGTTTCTTCACTTTTTTCATTGTAGAGAATACGACGATGCATCAGCGAGTCACTTTAAGTCGTGACCATGGTCTTACTATCATTCCGCAGCGTCAGTTACTCCGGACAAAGCTGATATATACATTTATAGTAGTCGCACTCATACCCATTAGCCATTTGTTAATGGACCTGCTGCTGTTTCAGGATATTAGGCTGGCGCAAGGTTTCGACGTTACAAGGACCGTGCTCCTGGATTTGTTTTCAACATTGGTTGTTTTTAGTTTTGCGGTATTCCTTGTATTGCGCAGTATCGTGCACCCCGTTAGAGCGTTGACAAAAGCCGTTAAAGATATTGATAAGGGTATTCTCGAGCAAAGTGCGGTCGTCGTATCTGATGATGAGATGGGGGCGCTGGTCAGCGCAGTCAACAAGATGATTGATACGTTGAAAGAGAGAGCTTTTATAAAGGCAACATTTGGTCAGTATCTACCGGAATCTGTTGCTGAGGACATCATAGCGGGGAAGGCGCCGATTGAGCCAAAAATTGAAACGGCCACAATTCTATTTGCGGATATTGCCGGATTCACAAGCATAGCAGAAGCGATCAGCCCAGCAGAGTTGGTTGACGTCCTGAACGACTACTTTTCAGCCGTAATCAAACCTATTCAAGACCATCGGGGCGTTGTTAATCAATTTCAGGGGGATGGAATGCTGGTTACTTTCAATATTCCAGTTCGAGATCCCGACCACGCCGATAAGGCAATGAAAGCCGCTTTACAGATACTAAATATCTCAGATCAAGAAAAATTTGGCGGCAGGCATCTGGTTACCCGAATTGGAATTAATACCGGACTGGTCTTTGCCGGGAATGTGGGGTCGGGGGATAGGTTCAACTATACCGTCCACGGCGATGCGGTGAATATTGCCTCCAGGCTGGAGGCCCTCAACAAGGAAATGGGTACCCGCATTCTGGTTTCTTCGGCTACATATGATTTGCTGAAAGACGACTACGAACTTTCTGAATGCAAAACGCTCCAGATCGAAGGAAAGGATTCTCCGGTTGAGGTATACAGCATACAAGACTGAGCTCCATGCAAACACTTCGTGAGGCCACTTTGAGTGTCTGAGTGTTTTAATGAGGGTCGTTTTACGATCCAATCCAGCTGCCTTATGCTCCGGGCCATAAACAAAACGCGATGAGGTATTAAAATTGAATGTGTCAGGATTGCCAAAAGCCGAAACTCTGATGCGTATGTTGATTGGTGTTTTAGTCAGAATCCCTGCCAGGGGATGAATAAATTACAGAGGTAAACCTCAATATTCTTTGCTAAGGTAAAGTTTCTGAAATTAGCGAGTTCAACCGGTCAAATATAGCGCGGTAAAGATTAGTACATAGTATGCTTCAGGCATCCCTGAGAGATGGGATTCAGAACACAGAGAATAAAATAGAATGAAATATAACGGCCAATCAAACTTTTCTCATCAACAGCAGCCAAAATTAGGTGTGCTCATCACTAATTTGGGAACACCCGAGGCGCCCACCACCAAAGCATTGCGTAAATATTTAGCGCAATTTTTGGCAGACCCTCGTGTCGTGGAAGTACCCCGCCTGCTATGGCGCTGTATTTTGCATGGCGTCATTCTTCGGATTCGACCTCGTCGCTCGGCTGCCGCTTACAAAACGGTTTGGACGGATCAGGGTTCACCATTGATGTTTCATACACAAGCGCAATGCGACGCACTCACTCGGGCGCTCAAAAAAGAGTATGGTGATGATATGGTTGTCGCTTTTGCGATGCGCTATGGCGAGCCATCGGTAACAGGTGAACTGGAAGCGATGCAACAACAAGGCGTTCGGCGTTTGCTGGTGCTTCCGTTATACCCCCAATACTCGGGAGCGACTACTGGGTCGACCTTCGATGCGATTGCGGAAGATTTTATGCGTCGCCGTTGGTTGCCTGATTTTCGTTTTATTAGTCACTATCACGACTATCCCCCGTACATCGAGGCCTTGGCTGCCAGTATAGAAAAGCACTGGGAGGTGCATGGTCGAGCGGATAAGCTTCTGATGTCTTACCATGGCGTCCCTTTCCGTTATCTAAAAAATGGCGATCCTTATCATTGCGAATGCCACAAGACTTCACGTGTTTTGGCGGAACGCTTAGGCTTGCCTAAACAGGCCTATATGACGACATTTCAATCTCGCTTTGGCCGTGAAGAATGGCTAAAACCTTACACCGATCAGACGCTGAAAGCATTTCCACAACAGGGAATTAAATCAGTCCAGGTCATTTGCCCCGGATTTTCCTCTGATTGTCTGGAAACTATTGAAGAAATCGGTGAAGAAAATCGGGATTATTTTATCGATGCAGGGGGCGAGCGTTTTGAGTATATACCCGCACTGAATGCGACCGCGCCACATATTGCAGCGCTGATGCGACTAATAAAAACGCAGCTACAGGGTTGGGATATGCCGGAAAGTAATGCTGGATCTATAATACAACAACATTACAAAAATGCTCAGGCGATACCTGTGGCTCCTCAACCGAACGCGGATTAAGCAAGCTAATCGCATTAGGAGCAATTTAGCCCATCTTTTCCGTTTGCTCGCCTCCCAGAGCGACTTGCCCTGACTGTTTGAAACTCAAGAGGCGCACGGCGATTATGATTTTAACCCGGGCATCGACGTCGGTGTTCTAACGATCTTTCTCTAACAACTCGATTA
>JAIBDK010000355.1 GCA_024679435.1 Gammaproteobacteria bacterium
ATTTTTCCAAAACGGTGCTCTGTGAAACCCCTCTTGCGGGAAACCCCCGGATTGATTCCTGATCAGCAAAAGATTCATTACTACTATCAGCGTTTATTGACGTAACACAAAGTGACAGCGTCAACGATAATATCGCAATCAATCCCCCCAACAACTTCGATTTTTCGCATAACATGAAGGAAAGATAGCTGATTTTTCATTAATTGTCGACATTTGATGAATGACAAGCCCTCAGTTAGCCAAGATAATTTCTCCCAATCCCCGCCTTCGATTACGATGTCCAGTAACGCATTCAGATTTACTTAGCATCAATCTTGAATGGACGTGATGTCGCAATAAGCAGTGCCGTGAGCAAAACCAGGGCCCCTCCTTGATGTGCCACACCCAAAGCAACGGGAACACGAAATACCAAAGTAGACACACCCAAGGTCAACTGGACCAGCAACGCCAGAATCAGGAACAAGGCAATTTTAAAATTATGCGCCTTGTTTGATCGATAAAATTGGACCGCAAACACTGAAACCAAAATGAAAACCACCAATGCCAGACTCCGATGGATAAACTGGATAGTTACAGCGTTTTCAAAAAAGTTTCTCCAGCCCGGCTGGATTGCCAGCAGATGATCAGGTATCCAAACACCGCCCATGGTAGGGAATGTATTTAGGATAAAGCCAGCGTGGGTCCCGGCCATGAAACCGCCACTAATTATCATCAGCAGCACAGAACCCAGGACAATATATCCTCCTGCCTGAGTGATATTAGATGTTGGTAAGGTTGAAACGGAGTCCGCCCACGAGAGGCTTACAAGCCCAACGATGCATCTGACTAAATACGCATAAATCAACACCGCCACCATCAAATGAAGCGTTAATCTGTACTGGCTAACAGCTGGATTGTCTACTAAACCACTTTTCACCATATACCAACCAACCCCGCCCTGTAATGCACCAAGGACAAATAAAAACCATAGTCTGGGAACAAGCTGTTTATCCAGTTTTTGAGAAACAAGAAAATAAATGAAGGGGATAAAAAATACGATACCAATCACCCGTCCCAGAACTCGATGGGCATATTCCATCAGATAAATAAATTTAAAACGATCTAAACCGATTTGGTAGTTAACCAGTTGATATTCGGGGAACTGCTTATACTGGTCAAAAGCAAACTGCCACGCTTGCTCGCCTATGGGGGGTAAAATCCCCATTAATGGTTTCCAATCCACCATGGAAAGCCCCGAACCGGTTAACCGGACGGCTCCGCCAAGCATAACCATAGCGAATACCATAGCACTGCAAACACATAGCCAGGTGACAACAATGCGACGGGAATTGTTATTCATAACGCTGAATTTGAGCAAAAAATATGGGAGATTACTTTACTTAGAATGTGCTCAACAAGCCGGTGGTTCAATCAAATCTGTATAACATCAAGAAGACTTTCTTCACATCAGACATCATTCCATTTCTCAAAAACCAGAGAACAGTTTGTGCCGCCAAATCCAAAGCTGTTACTCATGGCAACGTTAAAATCCGGCTGATCTCGGGTCTCCCGAACGATAGGAAATCCTTCAGCGTTCTCATCAAGACTCTCTATATTTTCAGATTTGGCAATATAATTATCTCGCATCATCAGCAACGTATAGATAGATTCATTAACGCCGGCTGCGCCAAGAGCGTGGCCACTCAATGACTTTGTAGAGCTGATTGATGGAATATCATCACCAAACACGGCTTTAATAGCCTCCAGTTCCCTGACATCTCCCACTGGAGTGCTGGTTCCGTGGGCATTGATATACTGAATCGGAGAATTTAGCCCCTGCATAGCCTGTTTCATACAACGGGCGGCGCCTTCACCAGAAGGTTGAACCATATCATAGCCATCCGATGTCGCACCGTAACCAACCAGCTCGGCAATAATAGGAGCGCCTCGCTTTTGGGCATGTTCCAGATCCTCTAAAACAACCACGCCTGCACCACCCGAAATCACAAAACCGTCTCGATCTCGATCATAAGGTCGGGACGCTCTTTCCGGAGAATCGTTATAGTTGGAGGACAATGCACCCATCCCGTCAAACAGGACAGACAATGACCAATGCAATTCTTCTCCACCACCGGCAAAGACAACGTCTTGCTTACCTAGCTGGATCAATTCTGCCCCATGGCCGATACAGTGGGCACTGGTTGAACAGGCCGAACTGATTGAATAAGATACACCCTTTATCTTGAACGCTGTCCCTACACAGGCGGGGATGGTACTGGACATGGTTTTTGTCACCATGTAGGGCCCGACCCTTTTGACGCCTTTCTCCCGGAGAATATCCGCTGCTCTTACGATATTTTTTGGGGATGCGCCACCGGTTCCCAGTAAAAGGCCCGTCCTTTCACTACTAACTATACTCTCGTCCATTTGAGCATGCTCTACCGCCTCCTGCATAGCCAAATAACTGTATGCTGCTGCATCACCCATAAATCGATAGAGCTTACGATCAATCATTGCCTGAGCATCGATATTTATCGCTCCGTGAATCTGGCTTCGCATCCCCAGTTCCGTATAGGATTCAGCTTTCACTATTCCTGACTTTCCCTCTTTCAACGAGTGCTGCACCTCTTCCTTGTTATTACCCAGGCTGCAAACAATACCGTAACCGGTTATTACTACTCTTTTCATAAATTGCTCCCCGAATACAGGGTAACGAATAATATTTGGAATTGAAATTCGAATTTCATGTGCTTTCTGTTAATACCGAATATGGGGATTGTTTGTCAATTGACAACAATATTTGATATATGAATTTTCTTGATCACTGAATTATATCCATTTACTATAATTTAAAATGATTCAGTATTCTTGAACAAACCAACCCTCAGGTCAGAGCATTTGTAAACCTCCCGACCATCGACGGAAACCGCACCATCAGCAATACCCATAATAAGTCTTCGCATAATGACTCGCTTAAAATCTATCTTATAGGTGACTTTTTTACAGTTCGGCGTGATTTGACCACTGAACCTGATTTCTCCCGCGCCCAGCGCACGACCGTGCCCTTCTCCCCCTCTCCATCCGAGAGAAAACCCAACAAGCTGCCATAATGCATCAAGACCGAGGCACCCCGGCATCACTGGGTCCCCTTTAAAGTGGCAATCAAAAAACCATAGCTCCGGGGTGATGTCCAGCTCGGCGAGTACCATACCTTTTCCATGCTCACCACCCTCATCATTTATTTCAACAATACGATCAAACATCAG
>JAIBDK010000191.1 GCA_024679435.1 Gammaproteobacteria bacterium
CCGAAATCGGAAGGCCTGCCGACTAATTCAATTCCTTTTCACCTGTTACCTCAGGCCTGGGATATACACCCCTGGGCGGTCAATGTTGAAAAGGTAATTGGCGTATTCTGGAACGCAGTATCGAGTGGTATGGGGTTCCTTGTTAACGGCTTCGCGAAGATCGTGTCGGGAATGGTTGGTGTTTTTAATGGCAGTCTGAGCAAAAGCGCGTACTTGTTTATCTCCGGATCGCGATTCTTGTTCGGCAGTATCGTGTTGTTGACGCTGATACTCTTGTACGACGCATTTGGCCCTGGTATTGGTGATTTTCCGGAATCCATGGAGTTTTCATTTCGTGAGCCGGTGGATAACGCCGTGGCGTGGCTTACGGTTAATCCGACGTTCATCGCTTTTACTAAGGGTGTGCGTGCAATCATCTATCTGTACTTTCTTCATCCTCTGGACACTTATCTGACTCATCTGCCCTGGTGGTTTGTTGTGATCGTATTGGGAACAGTGAGTTGGATTTCTGTCGGTCGGAGCTTCGGGCTTGTGTGTATCGGGTTATTACTTTTTATCGGAGCGTGTGATCTGTGGGCGGAGGCGATGTTAACGCTTTCATCGGTTCTGGTTTCTGTGTTTATTTGTTTCATATTTGGTATGCCACTTGGCATACTTTCAGCGCAAAGCAAACGATTTGACGCTGTTTTAAGGCCGATACTGGATGCTATGCAGACAATGCCCAGCTTTGTCTATCTGATCCCCGTTCTTATGTTTTTTGGTGGCAATATTGTGTCTGCAGTCATTGCGACGGTGATTTACGCGTTGCCACCTGTAATAAGGCTTACTAATTTAGGTATTTCGCAGTTACCGGTGACTTATACCGAAGTTTCTTCATCATTTGGAGGTACTCGTCTGCAAACCTTGCGAAAGGTTGAGTTGCCCATGGCTTTGCCGAGCATCATGCTCGGTTTGAATCAGGCGGTAATGATGGCATTAGCGATGCAGGTTGTGACGCCGCTGATCGGAGGTGGTGGTTTGGGTCGAGATGTTTTTAATGCTCTGAATACCTCAAATACCGGTTATGGACTCGCAGCGGGGACGGGGATTGTGCTCCTGGCTGTTATCCTGGATCGACTAAGCCAGGCGTGGACCCAGACCCAGCGAAAGGCACTCGGGCTTTAGGCAAGACTGGCATTGATACTGCTATTTATTTGGCATGCGACGAAACGGTTACAATTTGGTAATTGACAAACTTTTCATTTAATACATAATTCTATCGATAAAGAGAGCTCGCGCTCTCTTTTAATTTCTTACTATAAACAGTCGTACACAACTTCCCATTGGAGAATAACTAATGACGATTTCAATTTTTTCAAAATCAGTAGTCGGTGCCCTGTCGGCAACCATGCTGCTTGCGGGCTCGATGTCTGCAAATGCAGGTGGACGATTGACTGCTCCGGTAGCTGACTGGACCGGAGGCGCAGTAACCTGCAAGGTCGCCCAGGTTATCCTGGAAAATGAGATGGACTACAAGGTCAAACGAATCACCATTCCGTCAGGCGCTGGCGTTTATGAAGCAATCGCCTCCGGTGATATGGATTTTGCCTGCGAAAGCTGGCCATCTTACAGCAGTTCAAAGGACACCATGATCACCAAGTTCGGTGGCGACGGCACGGTCGAGTATCTCGGTGCTACCGGTATTATCGGTGTTTCAACCTACTACGTTCCAAAGTATTTTGTTGATGAGGTTGCTCCGGACTTAGCTTCCTATGAGCAGTTAAACAAATACAAAGAGCATTTTGCGACTCTCGAAACGGGTGGTAAAGGCAGACTTATTGCCTGTCCTACACCGGCCTGGGAGTGTGACGATCAAAAACGACTGGATCTATTGGGAGTTGACTTTGTCGCTGTAGAGTTAGGTACCGAGACAGCGTCCTGGGCAGAGGCGCAAGCAGCTTACGCTCGCAAGGAGCCATTTTTGCTGTATGCATGGGAGCCTCACTGGATTCATGCGGCACTAGACCTGGTTGCACTGGAATTGCCTGCACACGACGATGACAAGTGGCCTGCAACGGGTTGGGCGGAAGATATTACCTTCAACTATGGCAACCCTGAGTCAATGGCGTCAGATGGTGACAATGCGGATGCATCGCATCTTTTGAGCAATATGAATCTGTCCAATGCTGAGCAAGCCAAAATGGTTTTGGCTATCGACGTTGATGGGCGTGAAATTGACGAAGTGGTCGAAGAATGGGTGGCTGCCAATGAAGATATTTGGCGTGCCTGGATGCCCTGATAGTCTGATTTAAGGTATCTACAAGACCTCGTGAATGCGGGGTCTTTTTTTATCTGCGCGTCTTTTGAGCAGAATGTGCTGTGGCTTCGGGTACAATGAGTATGCAAGTGTCTTCAACCGTTGTTTCAGGTATGGTTTAAGGGCAAAATAACAATCTTGTCAATGACATAACATGGACTAAGTTATTTTTACTTGGATTCACGAACAACATGAGTTTCGACGCGCGTTAGCGTTATCGGATTCAGTGTCTTCTTTTTTCATGATGTGAGCAATTGATGCGAACAATGAACACAGTGGTAACAACCTACTTAGCGTAATATTACATATGAGTGCATCTGCAAAAATAGTCTGTAACAACATCTGGAAGGTTTTTGGTCCCAATCCAAAAAACACTTTGGCAAATCTCGATCATTCGTTAAGTCGAAGTCAGATTCAGGAGCAGACCGGGCATGTTGTTGGAGTCCGTGATATGTCTTTTAAAGTTGAGCAGGGAGAAACTTTTGTTGTTATGGGACTGTCGGGAAGTGGTAAGTCTACGCTTGTTAGGTGTTTGTCCCGGTTAATTGAGCCCACAGCGGGAGAGGTATTGATTGATGGTGAAGATGTTGTACAGATGAGTGATAGCGAGTTGACAGAATTACGTCGACATAAAATGAGTATGGTGTTCCAGCATTTTGGTTTGTTTCCGCATCGCAAAATTGTTGAAAACATAGCTTTCGGTCTGGAAATTCGCGGGGTTGCTAAACAGGAGAGAACGGAAAAGGCGATGGAAGTTCTCGAAATGGTGGGTCTTGGAGGCTGGGAGAGTAATTATCCACGAGAACTTTCCGGGGGAATGCAGCAACGGGTTGGGCTTGCACGAGCGATGGCTGTTGACCCCGAAATATTGATCTTTGACGAACCGTTCAGCGCTCTTGACCCTCTGATCAGACGCGAAATGCAGGATGAGCTCCTTAGTTTGCAAAATAAAGTTCATAAAACTATGGTGTTTATTACGCACGACTTTCTTGAAGCGATCAAAATGGGGGATCATATCGCAATCATGAAGGATGGTGAGACATCGCAAATCGGTACCTCTGAAGAACTGGTTGCCTCGCCAGCTGATGATTACGTTCGGGAATTTACCGAGGACGTCCCACGATATAAAGTGTTGAGTGCAGGCGCTGTCATGATAGCGGCTGAGTCAGTGAGTCTGAATGGAGACTGTCCTGTTGTGAATGCGGCAGCTAAACTAGATTCTCTGATTGATATTGCGTCAGAGTCCGACGGAGCATTGGCAGTGGTCGACGATGAAGGGCAACTGGTCGGACAAATTAACCAGTCCATAATACTTAAGGCGATGCGCACTAAGTGATATCGCTGAATTATAATTTTTTCAACCCTCGGAATGGGTGACAGCGTAAACTCCCAGACCGGCACGTTATGCACAAAGATATGAAAAATACCGTACCCCAAATGCAGTTACCGCTTACCGATGAGGTGGGTGAATCATACACAATTTCATCTGAGTACTATCTGAGCCCAGATATTTACGAACTGGAAAAAGAGAAAATCTTCTATAGAACATGGCAATACGTGACTCACGTATCAATGTTACCTAATCAGGGTGATTACACTTCGTTAAAAATCTGCGACCAGAATATTTTCGTTATCAGAACGGATGATGGTTCTATCAAAGGCTTTTACAATGTGTGTCAGCATCGTGCGCACGAACTGTTGGAGGGCGCGGGCAACGTAAATGGCGTAATTGTGTGTCCGTATCACGCCTGGACCTATAAAACTGACGGTAACTTAATCGCGGCTAGATTGGCCTCCAAACGCCCTGATTTTGATAAATGCCGATTTAGCCTTAAAGAGATCAAGGTAGAAATTTTTTGTGGCTGTGTGTTTGTTAATCTCGATAGTGATGCCCAGAGCCTTAATGAAATTGCGGGAGATTTGGCGGATGACATACGTGAACGCACCCCGTATCTGAATGATCTGGAATTGTGTGGGACAGATATTTTCGGAGAAACTGTGAACAAGGCTGGATGGAAAGTGGTGGTGGATAATTTTCTTGAATGTTACCACTGTGCTCCCGCGCATCCGGATTTTGCCTCGTTAATTGATATGAGTGCCTACCAGGTGGATGCCTTTAAGTACTGGTCACGTCAGATAGGCCAAAAAATAAGGAATAAAAATACGGCTTATAATGTAGACCCCGATGACGGTAATCAGTTCTCTGTGGCCTGGTTTTTATGGCCAAATACCACATTTAATATTTTGCCGGGCACTCGGGAATTTTCTGTATTTGCGATCCGCCCGTTAGGTCTGGATACCTGCAGTTTTGAAGGCCATTCAATGGCGCCAGATGGAAATATGAATCAGGAAAGAGCAAACTATACTTCGAATATATTGGTACCTGAAGACATTGGTTTGTGTGAGTCGGTGCAAAGAGGTTTGAAATCTAAAGGATATGATCAGGGTCCTTTTATCTATGATGTTGAGAGAGAGGGAATCAGTGAGCACGGGTTGCATCACTTTCACCGTCTTGTCCAACAGGCACTGACAACATAGTACGGTTGTCATTTATCAGCCTGTCATAAGTGTCTATCGTTGCAAAAAAATGGTATTCGATCAGACATTTTAGTGACGACATCAGTCTGATTACTGAAATTCATGTCGCCTCCTGGCTTCGATGTAATATATGGCATGTAAAGGGTAGAGATAAGGATGTATTGATCGATTCGGGCATGGGGGTTCGTCCTTTGAAAGGAGAGGTGGCTGAACTTAGACAGAGGAATGTCATATGTATTTCAAGCCATTGTCACTTTGACCATATTGGGGGTGCCCATGAATTTGATTGTCGGTTGGGGCACCGTTCCGAGTCCAATATTCATGCGAATCCTACTCATGAAAACACCGCAGTAGGCCCGTTTGTTCGGGCAGAAACGTTCACTGCACTACCCTATGAAGGATTCTCTCATCGTGATTTTATGATTCGTCC
>JAIBDK010000453.1 GCA_024679435.1 Gammaproteobacteria bacterium
GGCGAGTGGATGACGGGCGTTGTCGGCGCTGGAATCGGCGGCGTATTTTCGAGTTATGGTTCTTACATCGTGGGGACTTTTGAATTAATTACCGCGCTGGTACTTTTGTTGCCTGCACTTGTCTGGCTGCTGTCATTGCTGGGCGGTAGCGGAGCCCGCGGGGTTCGGGCAAAATTTCACCGCATTGGCGGTGCGCTGGCGTCTATGGTGATGGCGGGCGCTGTCTTTTTCCACCTGTTTACGCCTCTGGGTGTGGAGGTATTGCATCAGGGAAAACCGGATGGCGGTTCGCTGTTTTTTGCCGCGGTTTCAATTTTAGTTTGTGGAGTCATCATGTACTTCATGAACGCTCAAATCACCGACGGCAAAAGCTGACCCTATTCGTCAAAAGCGCCTGACGCGATTCCAAGGAACTGTTTTCTGATGGGCAGTCAGTGAGGTGATATTGCTTTATGAAAATAACAGTTTTTATGGCGGCGACCTATATTCTCGATTGTTGTCTGATTCGAACCAAACCGTGTAAATACTTTCAGCTAAATTCGCCTTACTTTAATGAGGACAAAGGGATTTTTTCGAAAATGGATATCGATCAACTTATCCCTGCTGAATGGCGTTTGGAGCAGCGTTACGAAGACGGTTTCTGGATGCCTCAGAACTATCCGGTTTTTCTGAAACCGGAGTGGGGTGAAAATGCGGGTGGCATCTATCGGGCCGATAACCCGGATCAGTTGGTCGAATATCGTAATCAGATTAAAACCGCAAAAGTGAATTATCTGATCCAATGCGGAGCAACGGAACTGCGGGAATTTGAGATTTTTGCCTTACGTGATTCTCAGGATAGCAGCACCTATAGCATAATGAGCATTACCGAAGTGCTAAATAAGCATGAGCAGAATCCGGTCAACAGCATCAACAATGAAGACACTTGTTATCAGGATATAACCGAGCGGTTTACGGTGAGTCAGAAACAGATTCTATGGAAGGTTCTGGAGCGTATCGGCAGTTTCGGCATTGCCAGACTGAGCGTTAGGGCCGATTCTATCGATGATCTGCTGGCAAAAAAATTTCATGTCATCGAGCTGAATCTTTTTACTCCGATGCCGATTCATATGATGGATAGTAAATATTCCCGGTGGGAACTCGCCGACATGATCTGGGAATACATGATGAAGCTGGCAAAACTAACCCGGGTAAGAGATACCACCCGTCCTGAAAAAGCGGTGTATACAAAATTGATGCTTTACAATCGATCTGGTGTCTTAGCCAAATTTATTCGGGGATTAGTATGAGAAAATTGAAGGCATGGCTTTACGCCTGGTTAAGTGAAAAGTACATGCATGGATGCAGTAACTATAATACCGTAGAAGTCAGGCGGGGGTGCAGATCTAAATCCCAGGGACGGGCGGTTTTTGAGAAAAATAACGTGCCCCACGCTCAGGGCAAGGTGTTTTTCTGGCCGTGGACCGCGGTAAGTTTTGCCAGGTTACACGGTTTTCCGCTGGTAATTAAACCCAATGTCAGTGGTTATTCCCGAGGCAGTTATTTCCCCATCAAAACCATGCGAGAGCTTTATTGGGCTATATTCTGGGCTAAGGTCTGGTGGCCGACCACAATCATTGAGCAGTATTTGCTAGGATCTAATTATCGGGTACTTACTCGGGACACCGGCCTGGTCTCGGTGATCAGGCGCTATTCCCCGTTTGTAACTGGAAATGGAAAGGACACCATTGACTCGTTGATTGATGAAGAGAATCAGGTGCGCAAGGAAATGAATCTGTACCCGACAATTTTTCCAATTGCTAAAACTGATAAGGTTATTGCCCATCTTGCAAAGCATAAGATGTCTTTGCAGACAGTTCCTCAGGCGGGCGAGCATGTCGAATTGTTTCATCGGGTTGCGCTGTCTCCGGGTGGCGTGGTGGAAATTATTGATCAGTTAACCATACCCGAAGTAAATACTCGCCTGTTTAAGGACGTTGTTAAAATGTTCGGTGCCAACGTGCTCGGCATTGACGTCATTTTTGAAAAAGGCA
>JAIBDK010000387.1 GCA_024679435.1 Gammaproteobacteria bacterium
AAACTTTTACGCGAATACCGTTACGAGCGAGGTCAGAAAGAAATAATGTGCCCTCCTTTCCCGGGACAAAATACGGTGAAATAATAATCAGGCTGGAACGGACATTTTTGAATGAACCCGCAAGATCTGATGCCAAATGATATTTTAGATCATCGGATCCAAATTTCTCGGGCTCATCAAATATAGCCTGGATATCAGTATAGTCAAAAGGAAGACTTTGAGTGTTAAACTGAATTGCAAATTGAGATTTCTTTAAGGCTTCGACATATCGGATATCTGTTTTTTCTTTCACGAGGTGTTCAAAATCTGTGAGCGTTTTTCTGGCCGTATCTTCGGATACATCCTGATTGCTCAGGATATTGATAGGGTAGGATAGCCTGTCGTTCCAGTAAGCATCAAATGAAGTTGAAATCTGTTTGACCACTGGTCCAATCACCAAAGCATCCAGATCAGTAAAGTTAGTCCCTTCAGAGGCATCAAAATATTCGTCGCCAATATTTCGGCCCCCTAGTACAGCGATGCGCTGATCCACGGTAAGCGTTTTATTATGCATCCTTCGGGTAACATCGCCGAAGCGGGTAAGAAGCTGCATCAGTCTCGGAGTTTTTCTGCTGAATGGATTAAAAATCCTGACCTGGATGTTTGGATGGCTATCGAGAACTATCGCTCCAAATTCCCTTCCAGACTGATCCATGTCATCGACAAGTAACCTTACTCTTACCCCATTATTTGCCGCTTCAAGCAGCTTCTGGGTGAAAATCTGGCCAGTCTGATCTCGATGAAAAAGATAATATTGGGAGTCGATAGTCGATCTGGCACTAGACACCATTGCGAGTCGACCTGCAAATGCATCGAGGCCGTTATGCAGTAATAGTACCCCGGACATAGTTGGGTTTTCTTCAAGCCCAACCGCATAGGGAGAATTTTTGTTAACTGCGTGTTCAGAAGGATAGGACCAGGATTTGTTTTTCTCAAGATTGTCTGGCAAGGTGCTGCAACCTGCAATAAACATGTAGGTCAAAACGATTAAACAAATCGGAAATACAGATTTTCTCCTTGTATTCGGAAACCGTGTTTGAGTGAGCCCCATTAATATAAAATAGTGAAAAAAATAATATGGTAATCATAGCAAAATTGGTTCTGGCTTGCCCCGTTTCACTCCGACAGGTTGCTCGCTTTATTTCAGTTAAAACTCAGTCTTCCCGTGGAGATGTTTTATTTTTGTCGAGCGATTCCAGGGTTAACTAACAAAGTCAGAAAAAAATGCGCATCTTTAAAATTCATGAGAATATAAATGAAACAGCATCCGGTTTTTGAGGATATGTTTGCTCTGATTTCGGCTTCGGGATTGATTTCTCTCGGGGTGTTCTTTCTGCAGAAGGCCAGTTTGCTCAGCGGGGGTACCGCAGGGCTTGCTCTGGTAAGCACTTATTTAACAGATTACAGTTTTGGACAAGCGTTTTTTTTCCTTAACCTGCCGTTTTATATTCTGGCATGGTTCCACATCGGGCCCAGATTTACATTCAATACGCTGATTTCGGTGACTATCATTTCAGTGTGTGTGGATCACCTTGATCAGGTGGTTATCATCCGCTTTCTGGAATCCCCGTATACCACAGTTTACGCGGCGGTAGTCTCCGGATTGTTAACCGGTGTGGGGATGTTAATTCTGTTTCGCCATAACTCAAGTCTGGGCGGAGTTGGGATTCTGGCTGTTTTTCTGCATAAAAAACTGAATCTGCCAGCGGGTGCGGTGCTGCTCTTCGGAGACCTTCTGGTGCTTGGGGCGTCCTTTTATGTTCTCGATCCATATCATGTAATACTGTCCGTGCTTTCAGCCGCCTTTGTTAGTTTGGTTTTGATGATTAACCACAAGCCCTACAGATATCAGTTGAGATAGTGAAGTCGAAGAAGATTTGTTCTGTGTTGGAAACCCCTTCCGCTATACTGGTGTAGTGCGTGGAATAATTAATTGGAGTTGTCAGATGTATATGTATAAAAAGCGATCCGTGCCTTCAAATTTTAGAGGTTGTTCTGGCGATTTTCTCGAAAAGCAGTACCGTATTGACTCGGATCGAATTCTGCGAGCTTTGGTATGGATGTTAATTTTTATAACGGCGCTCGCTGGGGTGAGTGGGCAAGCACAAGGCCAGTCCTATGATGAGGCCTCGCTGGAGTCGATCTCCGCCTCTTCCGATCAAGTAGTTAGTGAAACGGACACCGAAGATTTTTTGTTGAAGGCACAATTACAAAAGCCAGGATCAGATATCCCGCAGACACAAACCGATGATTTTTCTGGTTATGCCACCGCAGTATCTGGAACAGAAGATAATGCTTATGACCAAGCAACTATTTCAACCTGGCGAAAATCGAACACCAAGATGCTCGGGGAGCGGCTGAAAATATTTTGGGATGAGTTGCCTCTCGCGGATGAGCGGATAAACAGCGCATTCGTTCTGACTACCAATCCCGAATCCGGATGGACCGGGGCAAGAGTTGTCATTAGCATCATAGGTGTTTTTGTTCTTGCCTTGATGGTGGAACTATTTACTACCCGTAAATTGTTAAATCGCCTTTATATCTATGCTAACAGCCAAGAGAAAACCAATGCGCTGAAATACAAGTTTATAGTGACCAGAATATGTATCCAGCTCGTCGGTATTGCGGTTCTCGGCATTACCGCGTATTTGCTCGGTCTGTATTTTATCAAGCAGAATGAATATCTCGAATATCTGTTTATTGAGCTTTTGAAAGCGCTTCTTCAATTCAGAATGTGGCTGGTTCTTATTCGTAATATATTTTCACCTGCAAGAATGGACTTTCGGCCAATCCCTTTGGA